>JAFYSE010000020.1 GCA_017546665.1 Clostridia bacterium
TAGTTTTCGCCACTGCCTTCACCCGCAGCCTTTTTGATAACTCTTTCGATGTTATCGTTTGGCATATTTGCAGCCTTAGCCTTTGCAATTACGTCCTTTAACTTTGAGTTACCTGCTGGGTCTGGGCCACCTGCCTTAACAGCAACAGCGATTTCACGACCAATTTTTGTAAACACTTTTGCTCTGGCGTTATCTGTTTTTTCTTTCTTTCTTTTAATTGTACTCCATTTTGAATGTCCTGACATAAAATCATACCTCTCGCATTCTAATTATATTCGTACTATTCTACCACACAACGCTATATTTTTCAACAGTTATTACAGTATTTTAACCATTTTAAATATGGGTTTTTCAATAATTGCACCCCACTAATCACGCATTACGAATTTTACGCAAATATCTTGCATACACTTAACTGAATAGTCAGGCTAAAAAGGAGCGAGAATGATGGAATTTAATCTTTTAAAGGACAGTGTTAACCTTTGTGAAACCGTTTTTGGAGGAAGTGGCGAATGTGCCGTTGACTGCGATATTACCCTTCCTGAATATCTTCCCGATATGGTGAGAATTTTAAAATGCAGTTGTATTCCCAACATACAGTCACATCGTGTGAATGGGGACAGACTTACAGTTGAATGCGATTGTAAAGTCAGAACACTTTACATATGCGAAGAAAATAAAATACGTTGCCACGAACAGAATATCCATTTTTCAAAACAAATTGAGCTTAAATCCGGAGAAATTCCGGCAGAATACTTTGTAGGTGCAAGAACGGACTATGTAAATTACAGAGTTTCGGGGCAAAGACGTTTTGAAATCCACGGTGCTGTTACGATTTTTGCAAAAGGTGTTGGAAAGAAAAAATGTGAAATGGTAATGGATGCAAAGGGCGACGGAATTACTTGCAAATGTGAAAACCACAATATATGCAACCTTGTCTGTCTTGTGGAAAAGTCTTTTAATGTAAGTGAAACCTGTGACGCCGGTGTACTATCAGAGCCTATCAGTGCAATTATATCTTCTTGTGGCTACGGAATAATTGACGAAATTAAAACCGTCAATGACAAATTATTTTTAAAAGCACAACTAATTCTACACACAGCATTTACCAACACGGAATCCTGCCAGATACAAACCCTTGAAAACATTGTTAACATAAATCAAATTATTGAAGCACCTGACATTAACGATAACTGTCAGATTGATTCCCACCTGACAGTTACTGGACTTGAAATAAAGCCACGTTTTGACTCGGCAGGGAATAAAAACCTTCTTGACATTTCTGCTACACTCAATCTTTCGGCTTATTGCTATGAAAATAAAAGCATCACCGCCATTCGTGATGCTTATTCGGTGAAATATGAAACTGATTGTAAAAAAAGCGTGGTTTACCTTGCAACTCTCAAGGACAGAATTGACGAAACCTTCCTTTGTCGTGGTGTTGCAGACCTAACTAATACGGGAGTTTCAAAGGTCCTATCCCTTACCTGCCCTGAAATAACATCGACATTTTCTCTTACTGAAGAGTCTGCTTGTGTCAACGGTGAAGTAACCGTTGAAATCATATATGAAGACATAAAGGGCGAAATCTGTTTTGCACATCGCACAGTGCCTTACGAATACAAAAAAACCGTTGAAAGTGATGGTGCAATTCTCACCTGCCGACCAAATTGCACCATAAGTGCCCATAGCTATATTATTTCCGATTCAAACACCCTTGATATTCGCATTGAAATCAATGTTTGTGGATTTATTTTCTCGGAAAACGAAAAACTTATTATCACGGATTTAACTATAAACAAGGATAAGCCAAAGACAATAAAAACCGCATCATTAACGGTGTATTTCTGTGAAAAAGGTGAACAACTTTGGAATATTGCAGAAAGATATAACACCACAGTTGATGCCATTATGCGAGAGAACAAATTAACGGACCCTGCCGTTAAAGAAAAATGCAAATTGCTTATTCCAAAAATGTAAGGTGAGGGATAAAAATGAATAATTCAAGTATTTACAGCGATATTGCCACCCGTACCGGTGGTGATATTTACATAGGAGTAGTAGGTCCTGTGAGAACGGGAAAATCTACATTTATCAAGAGATTTATGGACTCGGTTGTGCTTCCAAATATGAAAGACGGCAGTATGAAGGACAGAGCCACCGACGAATTGCCACAGTCCTCGGCCGGTAGGACAATTATGACCACTGAGCCAAAATTCATACCTGAAAATGCAGTAAAAATCACGCTCCCTGACAACGCAAGTTTTAATGTGAGAATGATTGACTGTGTGGGTTATATTGTACCGTCTTCCTTGGGATATATTGAGGGTGACCAACCAAGAATGGTGCGTACACCTTGGTACGAAAATGAAATCCCCTTTAATATGGCAGCTGAAATCGGCACAAAAAAAGTAATCACAGAGCATTCCACAATAGGCCTTGTAATCACAACTGATGGTAGTATCAGTGACATTCCGAGAGACGAGTATGAAGAAGCCGAAGAAAGAGTTGTTAATGAATTAAAGGAACTGGGCAAACCCTTTGTGGTGCTTTTAAACTGTATGTCACCACGTAGCGACTCTGCACAAAAACTCTCGGACGAATTGTCAAAGAAATATTGTGTCCCTGTAATGGCAGTAAACTGCCTTGAACTTAACGAGCAAGAAATCAAAGAGATTATCACGCAAATTTTATTTGAATTTCCCGTTAAGGAAATCGGTGTTGATTTGCCCCTTTGGTTGGTCACTCTCCCTGAAAACCATCCACTAAAAACGGAAACCTATAAATATGTTCTGAAATCCATTGAAGATGTGCAATTTGTTCGTGATATAAGCCAGATGACGGACACTCTGTTAGGCTGTGAACACATTACGGATGCGCGAATTACCAATATGGATTTAAGTGTGGGTTGTGCTTGGATTACAGCACAGATGGATAGCAGTCTTTTCTATAAAATTCTTGAAGAATCAACAGGTGTTGCTGTTGAAAACGAACAAGGGCTTCTCGCCTGTATCAAGGAATTTGCAGAAATTAAGAAGGAATATCAAAGAATTAAATCTGCATTGGAAGAAGTGCAGACAACGGGCTATGGAATTGTTATGCCCACCATTGATGAACTCACTCTTGAAGAGCCTGAAATCGTGAAACAGGGCGGGAAATATGGTGTTCGCCTTTGTGCTTCTGCCCCGTCAATCCACATGATGAAGGCAGACATAAAAACAGAGGTTGCACCCATTGTAGGTAGCGAAAGTCAGTCCGAAGAGCTTGTTAGATATCTTCTCGACGGATTCCAGGATGACCCGAGAAAAATCTGGGACTCGAATATATTCGGCAAATCGCTTAATGAATTAGTTAACGAGGGACTTCGTAACAAACTCTACCACATGCCAACGGATGCACGAATGAAATTCCAAGAAACATTGGAAAGAGTTATAAATGAGGGTTGCAACGGGTTGCTTTGTATAATTTTATAAAAAAATAGGGACGCATATAGCGTCCCTTTTCCTGTCTGTTTATTTAGCTTTTATTTTAATTATCTTATGATATCCCATACCACGTATCGTCATTGGAATACCTACATTTTTGAGATATGCACCCGACTTTTCATATTTTGTCTTGTCAATCCGGAATGTATAAACTGTATTGTCATCAAGACCCTCAAATTTAATTGGAATCTGCTTTTTCATATACTTTGTAACAACTGAAGAAATGAATGCAACTGATTCTTTTTTGTCTTCACTTACATAGTGATTGAAAAGGATTTCGTCTTTTTCTGTGTCAAGAATTCTATAAAGGTCGCCAAACTGGACAAGGTGGCGAATTTCTTTATAAAGCTCAATATTTTTCTTTGCACAAGCAAGGTCTTTAAGCCCATATTTTGTAAGATTACCACCCACACCTAATGCACCCTGCATAGCTATATGGAAACGGAAATCAAGGCTCATTGGCGGGTTGTACCAATTTATATCTGTAACCCAAGCACGCATAACCTTTGTTGGTCGAAGATATGTAAACCATTTCTGCATCATCATTCGGTCAATAGCACTTGTGTTGTCACTTGGCCATACTTGGTCAAAATGAGAAAGTGCACCATAATCACTTCTGCCACCACCTGATGAACAACTTTCAATGCACACATCAGGATGTTTTTCTTTGAGCTTATCCACAATATCGTAAACTGCCTGAGTATGACGATGCCACAATTCCTGTGGGCATTCAAGATTTTCTGCACCTGTTTCAGAAAATGGTCTGTTCATATCCCATTTAATATATTTGATATTGTGTTCAGTAAGCATTGTATCCATACGCTCGAAAATGTAGTCCTGAACATCTTTTCTTGTCATATTAAGCACTAACTGATGACGGAGAGTATGTGCTGTTCTTGTATCATAATGATATGCCCATTCAGGATGTGCACGGAACAAATCGGAGTCGGGATTTACCATTTCAGGCTCAAACCAAAGTCCGAAATCCATACCTAATTTATTGACATTTTTGATAAGTTGGTCAATTCCGCGCGGGAATTTAACAGGGTTTACAAACCAGTCTCCAAGTCCTGCACGGTCATGATTTCTCTTACCAAACCAACCGTCGTCCATAACAAAAAGTTCGCAACCCATTTTTGCTGCACGCTTTGCAAGTGCAGTCTGATGAATAACATTAACATCAAATTCAGTTGCTTCCCAAGAGTTATAAAGCACAGGAAGAATTTTATCATTAAACTGTTTTGGCAACACATGGTTAATTGCAAAACGATTCATCTGTCGGCTCATTTCACCAAAACCAACTGTATAACCACAGAAAAATTTAGGTGCAACAAACGTCTCTCCACCCTTTAATTCGTGCTTAAAGTCGTGGTCATTAAGTCCCATTGAAATTCTTGTTTTATAGAACAAATCACGAGTACAAAGCACCTTGAAGCTTCCTGCATAAGCCAGTGTACCAAAATAAACATCACCTTGATTTTCGTCTGCATTCTGATGTGCGATGAAATATGGTGACTGATTATGTCCCGTTGTACCACGTTTACTGTCGAAAACAAGCGCACCGCCTTGAAGCTCTGACTCAGTTTCAACATATTCGCCACCCCAACTGCCGTTGGTGTTCTTGATTTTATAGGGATAGTGTGATGGCAAAGTGAGTTCGCCACTAAAAAGACGGTCAATGATAATTTTTTCTTCACCTTTGTTTGTGATTTCAACCCAACGAGTAATAATATCATCGTTGTCATTAACCTTATATTTCAACGCGATTTCTAAAGGATAAACTTTATCCTTTAATACGACTGTAAGAAGATTATCTTCTGCCTTCGCATCAATAAATTCAAGCTCAATTTCACGACATTTATCGGAAAACTGCACCTTTAAATCGCTTTCTCGATACATTGTACCACCAAAGGGCGTGTACTCCTGACAAGCCATATCAAGTCTTGTATGGTTAGAATTTTCATCCCAAATGTCAGTTGCTTCATAATCGTTTATATTACATTTCTTACCCCAGTGAATATGACGATTATAGCCATATTTATCAATGCCCAACACATAATGAGTGTTTTTTGTTTCAAGTACAAAAATATTATTAAGAATATGTATTGCCATAATTTCTTCCCCTTAATATCTGTAAATTTTCCTATGGGTTAAGTATAACAATAAAGAGAAATAAAAGCAATAAAAAGCACAAAAGAAAGTGGCTTCCTATAGAAAGCCACTACTCGTCAATTATGTTTTGTTATCACACAGAGCTTTTCTTTGCTGCAAAAAGGGCAATACGCTTTCCTGAAATCCACATCATTCTTTGTTAAATTCTGTCTGTTTAAAAGATTATAATGTTCAAGACACAGATTCTTTTCAATATCCCCAAAAATGAACTCACGGTGTTTCTTCATAATCTCAATTATTCGTTCTTCAGTTAGTTCTCGCATAATATCACCTTTTAAATTAGTCTTATTTAGTACGATTTTATCTTGCTTTTAAGTATTTGTCAAGATTTTTACTTATAATATCATACACAAGGAGTTGATGTTATGAATACAAAGCCAATGAAACCATTAAAAGACAAAATCAGTATAACAGTTGATTCTGATGTTCATGAAAAAGCAAGAGAATTGGCAGAAATGGATGACCGTTCACTTTCTCAATTCATAAATATCGCTTTGAAAGAGTATATTAAGAAAATCGAAAATAAAAACTGATTTTATTTATAGGACGCTGAATTTCAGCGTCTTATTTTTTTTGTGAATTTTAAAATCAAATTATAATAAAACCAAACGGACTGTTGATTATCTATTATAAAAATTAATTATATTTTTATTTATATATATTATTTATAGGGGAAAGAATTTTGCCTACCCCCGGCAAAAAACTTTCCTACCCCCTGGCAAAAAACTTTCCTACCCCGGGGAAATTTTTTTCCTACCTATCCAACAAGTTTATTGCATAATAAGCTATGGTTCGGTTTTTGCATTTGTAATACAATTCCATAAATTGGGGTTTATCGAACTGAGTGCAGAGTGCAGAATGCAAAGTGCAAAATGTCGGAACTGCGTTACGATTATATAATAAAAATCAATTCGACGTTGTAGGGGCTGGCGTCCCCGACAGCCCGAACCAACTGCATAAATAAACCAACGGCGGGTCGTCGAGACGCCGACCCCTACGAATTATCATCCCGACAAATTATAATTTATCAAAAACAGGGCGGAGTTACTTCCCCACCCTGTCACTAAATATTTACTTTTCTTGGAAGTTACCGGTGTATAACTGATAGTATTTTCCTTTTTGCTCAATCAAATCGTCGTGGTCGCCACGCTCAATGATTCTTCCGTTTTCAAGCACCATAATTGCTTTCGCATTTCGTACAGTTGAAAGTCTGTGAGCAATAACGAAAACTGTTCTGCCTTCCATAAGAGCATCCATACCCTGTTCAATATGCTTTTCAGTTCTTGTATCAATTGAGCTTGTCGCCTCGTCAAGAATAAGCACAGGAGGGTCTGCAACTGCTGCACGGGCAATAGAAATAAGCTGTCGCTGACCTTGGGAAAGGTTTGCACCATCCCCTGTGAGCATTGTATTGTATCCTTCAGGAAGATGCTCAATAAAGGAATGAGCATTTGCAACCTTTGCAGCCTCAACAATCTGCTCGTGGGTTGCATCGAGATTACCATAACGGATATTCTCCTCAATAGTGCCTGTAAACAAGTGAGTATCCTGCAAAACAATACCCAATGAACGACGCAAATCATCCTTTTTGATTTTCTTGATGTTTATACCGTCATAACGGATTTTGCCTTCGTCAATCTCATAAAAACGATTAATAAGGTTTGTAATTGTTGTTTTACCTGCACCCGTTGAGCCTACAAATGCAATTTTCTGTCCCGGCTTTGCATAAAGAGAAACATCGTTAAGAACAGTTTTCTTGCCATCATAACTGAATGTTACATTCTCGAAAACAATATCACCTGCAAGGCGAGTATAAGTAACTGTACCATCACCGTGAGTATGTTTCCAAGCCCAGATACCTGTATGTTTTTCTGTTTCCTTTATTTCGCCATTTTCATCTAACTCTGCATTGACAAGCACAACATAACCCTCATCAATTTCAGGCTTTTGGTCGATAATTTCAAAAATTCTCTCTGCACCTGCAAGAGCCATAAGAGCATTGTTAAACTGCTGTGTAATATTTGAAATAGGTTGTGTAAAGCTTCTGATATATTGCAAGAATGCAACAATATCACCTGCTGTCATTGCTCTTTTAATTGCCAAAAGTCCACCAACGGCAGCAGTAAGAGCATAGGTTATATGTGAAAGGTTGTTCATAATTGGTCCCAACATATTTGCAAAGCTATTTGCACTTGTTGCAGACTTGCGAAGATTTTCATTGATTTCTCCAAAATGGGAAACAACCTCTTCCTCGTGGTTAAATACCTTAACAACCTTTTGTCCTTCAATGATTTCTTCAATATATCCGTTAACTGCACCCAATTCTTCCTGTTGCTTTTTAAAGAAGAATGCACTCTTTTTACCGAGTGTCTTTGTAATGAAAACCATTACAACAACCATAACACAAACAATGAGTGTTAATTGCCAACTCAAGAACAGCATTATGAAGAATGAACCGAGAATCATAACTCCTGATGAGATAAACTGTGTTACACCCTGACTGATAAACTGACGAAGTGTTTCAACGTCATTTGTGAAACGGCTCATAATTTCACCGTGTGGGCGAGAGTCAAAAAAGCTGATTGGCAAATCTGCAATAGCATCGAAAAGGTCTTTTCTCAAGGTGTTGAGCGTGCGTTGTGTAAGCCAGACAGAACATTTTGACTGTCCGTAGGATGCCAATGCACCAAACAAGAACACACAAGCCATAACACACATCAATTTAACAAGTGGTGCTACAAGTTCGCTTGTAAATTCCTTACCTATCATCGGTGTAAGGTAATCGTCAACAATAGGCTTTATAAATAATGAGCCTGAAACAGATGCGACTGAACTGATTGCTGCGAAAATCAGCATACCAAAGAACAAGCCTTTGTGTTTTAAAATGTAACCAAAAAGTCGTTTGATTGTACCTTTTGTATTTTTAGGCTTTTGTACAGGTCTTCCCCTGCCACGGTTTCCCGGTCCGCCACCCATTGGTCCTGCCATTATAACGCACCTCCCATCACGTCAAAATCGTCACTGCCCTTTTGTTGGGAGTTATAAATTTCTTGATAAATTTCGTTTCTCTGAAGCAATTCTTCGTGGTTGCCAATATCATTAATTCCACCCTCATCAAGAATAATAATCTTGTCACAGTCGGAAACGGATGAAATTCTTTGAGCAATAATAATCTTTGTTGTGTCTGGAATGCATTCACGAAGTCCCTTACGGATTTTTGAGTCTGTAAATGTATCAACAGCACTTGTTGAGTCGTCGAGAATAAGAATTTTAGGTTTTTTAAGAATTGCACGAGCAATACAGAGTCTCTGCTTCTGTCCACCAGAAACATTAACACCGCCCTGACCTAAATCCGTATTATAGCCGTCAGGGAATGATGAAACAAAGGAATGAGCATCCGCAATCTTACAAGCCTCAACTAATTCTTCATCAGTTGCATTTTTATTACCCCAACGAAGATTTTCTGCGATTGTGCCTGAGAAAAGAACATTCTTTTGAAGCACCATACTAACTGCATCTCGAAGGTTAAAAATCTTATAATCCTTTACATTAATACCACCGACAAGGACCTCGCCCTCACTGACATCATAAAGTCGTGGAATAAGCTGTACAAGGCTTGTTTTTGCACTACCTGTTGCACCGATAATACCAACCATTTCACCACTTTCAATATTAAATGTGGCATTGTTGATTACATTATTCTGTGCCCCTGCATACTTAAATGAAACGTTTTTGAACTCTATTGAGCCTTCTTTCACATCTGTAACAGTTGCATTATCATCATTAATATCGGGAATTTCTTCCATAACCTCTAAAATTCTCTTTGCACTTGCCTGGGACATAAAGAATTGAGCAATAAGCATAACTATCATAAGGAAATGGATTAAAATCTGCATAATGTAAGTGAAAATTGCAGAGAAGTCACCAATCGGCAAAGTCTCCTGTGTAATTTCCCTTGCTGCAATATAGAGAATTGCAAGAATTGTGCCATACATAATGATTGTAAAGGTTGGCATACCCATAATCATAAGTTTTTCTGCATGTAATGCAGCATTCATAAGGTCATCATTTGCCTTTTTGAATTTTTTCTTTTCAAAATCTGAACGAACAAACGCCTTTACAACTCTGATGTTTGTAAGGTTTTCTTGAATGGAAGCATTAAAAGAGTCAAACATCTTGAACATCTTTTTAAAGCGTTTCAATGTAATAGGTGCAAAAATTATAAGAATTATTGCGATAAGTGGCAACGCAACTGTAAATGGCATAGCCACCTGACGACTTTTAGTAATTGTAATTGCCAACGCAACAACAAACATAACAGGAGCACGGAATAACATTCTAATCATCATAACAAATGTATTCTGTACGGAGTTTACGTCAGTTGTAATTCGTGTGATTAAGGATGCAGTTGAGAAGTGGTCAATATTTGAAAATGAGAATCTCTGAATTCTGCCCATAATTTCTTCTCTCAATGCTGCACCAAAGCCCATACCTGCCACAGCAGCCATTCTTGCAGCCATAGCACCACAGAAAAGTGAACCGATTGCATACAAGAGCATTTTAAGACCAAGTCGAAGAATAATATTCACACTTTCTTCAGTCATTCCTGCCTGAACAAGATTCACAATTTCAGCCATAACAAGTGGAATTAAAAGTTCAAGCACAACCTCACCAATCATCAAAACCGGTGAAAGAATGGTTGGAGCTATATATTTTTTTGCATGTTTTAAAAGCTTAAACATTGTTATTCTCCTTTCCTAATGATTTAATATTTTCTGTCATTCTTTCAAGAAAGGACAAAATCAAGTCAATTTCTTCGTCCGAGAATCCGTTAAAGGATGTTTCGTCAGCAACCTCAAAAAGCTTGTCAGCATATTCCGAGAGATTTTTGCCCTTTTGGGTAAGCTGAAGATTATTACACCTTGCATCCTTCCTATCAGCAACTCTCACAATCAATCCCGATTCTTCCATACGCTTAACGGAGTTTGCAACTGATGGTGGAGAAACATGTAGAGAATTTGCAATTTCTTTTTGAGTGGCATTTTTATGTTCACTTAAATATTTAAGTATTGGAGGTTGGCCAAAATAAAGCCCTTTTTCACGAAAACCGCTTTCAACAACACTTCTATGATTACAGTGATAACCGTGAAAAGCCTCTCGTACCTTTCTTATTTTTTCACTCATCATTTCACGCTCTTTCTAACCTTTATAAAAAATAGTTAACTAGTTAACAGTTAACCGATTAACTAATTTTTATTATACACCTTAAAAATACTATGTCAAGGCACAAAAATCAGGTCAAATGTGAACAATTTGTAAACAATTTGCCGTTTTTTCCAAAACGTCCCGGAAATCCTGGGACGTTTTTGCGTTTTGGGACTATATATGGAGGGACTTTTTTGAGAATGTCTTGAAAATCCCTTCCAAAATCAGGTTTTGTGTGATTTCAGGTTTTAGAGGTAAGTAAATTGGGGTTTATCGAGGAATGCAAAATGCAAAATGCAAAGTGCAAAATGTCGGAACTGCGTTGCGATTATTTAATAAAAATCAATTCGACGTTGTAGGGGCTGGCGTCCCCGACAGCCCGAACCAACTGCATAAATAAACCAACGGCGGGTCGTCGAAGGTGCGGGTGTCCGGTGGACACCTCTGCGGAGCAGAAGCACCGACCGAACCGGAAGGTGAGACCGCCGACCCCTACGAATTATCATCCCGACAAATTATAATTTATCATCCTAAACCCACTCATTACCTGAAAAATTAGGAGGTCCAAAATGAATGCTAAAAAACTTACAAAGAAAGAAACAGATTTTTGTCGTATGTATGTGCGACTGCGAAATCCCCGTGAGGCAGCAGTTAGGGCAGGTTTTACCACTCTTCCCGAATGTCGTGCCATAGGCCTTTTATCCAAAAAGAACATTCGTCAGAAAATCAATGAGATTGAAAAAGAATCCCTTGCAGATGAAACGCTCATATCTGCAGGACTTCAACGCCTTGCTTTCGGCTCAATTTCTGATGCAGTTAAACTTATTCTTTCTGCCGACAAAAACACTTCCCCCGACATTGATTCCCTTGACCTTTTTAATGTGTCAGAAATCAAATTCACAAGCGGAAAGGGTATGGAAATAAAATTCTTTGACAGATTAAAGGCTTTGGAACGACTTTCTCTCATTTCGCAAAACGGAAATGAATTGGGTGCATTGTCTTTCTACGAAGCACTTGAAAGAAGTGCAATAAACAAAACGGAGAGTGAAGATAGTGTCACAAATTAACTTTCACTCCTTTTCCCCTAAACAGATGACGGTGCTTAACTGGTGGTGCGAAGGCAGTCCCTACAAAAATTTTGACGCCATTATTTGTGACGGTGCTGTCAGAAGTGGAAAAACTCTTTGTATGTCACTTTCATTCATTCTTTGGTCTTTCTATCGGTTTTCAGACTGTTCCTTTGCAATCTGTGGTAAGACAATCACATCCCTTCGACGTAATGTTATCACTCCCCTATTACCGTTACTTAAAGATTTAGGTTTTACCATAAAAGAAACAAAATCAGCAAATATAATACTTATCGGAAAAGGGAAAAACACCAACAGATTTTATCTTTTCGGTGGTAAAGATGAGTCCTCGGCATCTCTTATTCAAGGCATCACTCTTTGTGGAGTTTTGCTTGATGAGGTTGCTCTTATGCCCCGTTCCTTTGTTGAACAGGCATTGGCAAGATGCTCGGTAAATGGCTCGAAACTATGGTTTAACTGCAACCCTGAAAACCCACGTCATTGGTTTTATACCGAGTGGATTAAAAAAGCAGACTCTAAAAATTGCCTCTATCTTCATTTTCTCATGGACGACAATCCATCCCTTTCGAAAAAAATAAAAAACAGATACAAGAGTCTTTATTCAGGGGCATTTTATGAACGCTTTGTGCTTGGTAAATGGGTTGCAGTTGATGGTCTTGTGTATCCTTTTTTCAGCGAGAAGGAGCACGTGACTGATAATCCACCTGAAAAATGCAATCAGTATTACATTTCCTGCGATTATGGAACAGTAAACCCTGCATCCTTTGGACTTTGGGGCGAAAAAGACGGAATATGGTACCGAATTCGGGAATTCTATCACGATTCTAAGCAGAAAGGCTTTCAAATGACCGACAAGGAGTATTACGACAAATTAGTAGCTCTTGCAGATGGTAAAAAAATTGAAGCGGTGATAGTTGACCCCTCGGCAGCCTCTTTTATGGAATGTATCCGTCGTGATGGCAAATTCCGTGTTGTTCCTGCAAGAAATAACGTTTCCGATGGTATTAGAAAGGTTTCGGAAAAACTGAAAGCCAAAAAAATTATTATAGGTAGCTCCTGTACGGATACATTGAGAGAGTTTTCTCAATACCGTTGGGACACAGGTAGTGTCAACGACACTCCAAGAAAAGAGTATGACCACGCTATGGACGATATTCGTTATTTCGTGGCAACTGCTCTACAAAATACGGACAATTCATTCTTTGCCTTGTCCGTAGAAAGAAATTAGAAGGAGGTTTTAGTTTGTCAATTTTCGACAAAGTGGGCAAGAGAAAAGTCTGCACAAGTGCACCACAGACATCTGCTTCACATCCCTTTGAAAGTTTGTGCAACTATTCCCCGTCGGGCATCTGTCAACCTGAGCTTTATCGCAGTCTTCGTGAGGCAATTCCACTTATTGATACTGCAATTTACAAGCTTGTCCGTCTTACGGGTGGTTTTTCGGTAGTATCAAATAATGGCAAAAACCAACATCAACTTGATAACTTCGTGCGTAATGTAAATATTGGTGGAACAGGAAATGGTCTTCAACAGTTTATTGATACTTATTTCGAACAGTTGCTCACTTACGGCACTGCTGCAGGCGAAATTGTGACTGACGGAAACGGAATAAGCTCCCTTTACAATGTCCCTGTAAGAAACATCAGCCTTAAACGAAATCCAAGAAACTTTAACGAAGTGCTAATCTGTCGTCCTGACTCAGTTTCAGGCACCCCTGTTGGATATCAAGATTTAGTTATGTTCTCTGCTCTTAATCCTGAAGCTGGTAGCATTACCGGTAATTCCATTTTAAAAGGACTCCCATTTGTCGCATCAATTCTTATGAAGATTTATACATCCATGGGACAAAATTGGGAAAGAGTGGGGAATCTTCGTTATGCTGTTACATATAATCCGGGGTCGGATATGCTTGACCGTGCTTATGCCAAAGAAAGAGCAACACAAATTGCAAACGAATGGTCAAACGCCATGAATGGCAGCTCAGTCAAGGATTTTGTTGCTGTGGGTGATGTTCAGATTAAGGTTATCGGTGCAGACGGTCAGATTCTAGATAGCGAAGTCCCCGTCAGGCAGATGCTTGAACAGATTATTGCAAAGCTTTCCATTCCACCATTTATGCTTGGCATTTCCTGGAGCACAACCGAGAGAATGTCATCTCAACAAGCAGATGCTCTTACAACGGAATTAACTGCATACAGACGAATTCTCACACCTGTTATTGAAAAAATTTGCGACTTGTTTTTGCGTTTCTGTGGCAATAGCGACGGAGTAGAGGTTGTGTGGGATGAAATCACTTTACAGGATGCAGTTGAACAGGCTCGTGCAGACCTTTATTCAGCACAAGCAAAGGCTATGGGAGGTGAAAACAAATGATAAAAAAATCTTATTCCACATCTAACGAAGTTGGTTTACCCACCGATGATGATATGCTTCTTATCAACCAACATACTCTTAAGAAATTAGAAAAAGAAGATGTTTTCACATTCTCTGTCATTCTCTGCGACAATGATATCGACCGTGATTTTGAAAGATTTGATGAAACTGCATTAAAAACTCTCGAAGCTCTTTTTGTTGGCAAGACGGGAATTCTCAACCACAGTATGAAAAGTGAGGACCAGAGTTGTCGTACATATCAAACTCAGGTAATTACGGATAAATCAAAGAAAACCATTGATGGCAGAGACTACACCTATCTCAAAGCGTGGTGTTACACCGTGAAAAGCGAGAAAAATGATTCACTTATCAAGGATATTGAAAGTGGTATCAAAAAGGAAGTCAGCGTAAGTTGTGCATCTAATTCTCGAACTTGCTCAATCTGTGGTGACAGTCATTGTAATCACATCCCCGGTAGAAAATATAATGGTGAAACCTGCTATAAGACTATTACGGACATTACCGATGCTTATGAATGGTCCTTTGTTGCAGTTCCTGCACAGAGAAAAGCTGGTGTTACCAAGTCATTTAAAAAGGAGAAAACTATGGAAAACATCTTAAAATCCATTAAGGAAGAAAAAAGCCTTACTCTTAACGAGCAAGAACTTAACAAGCTTTCAGATTATATGGACTCACTTAAAGAAAAGAGCATTGACGGTGAAAAATACCGTAATTCTCTTATTCAGAGTGCAAAGAAGAACTTTGCATTGACAGTTCCTACTCTTAGTGAGGAATGTGTTGATGAAATTCTGAAGAATCTTTCTTCAGAAGCTCTTGAAAATCTTTGCACATCACTCAGCAAACAGGCTAACAAGGTTATTCCACCTGTAAGCCAACTTTACACAGAAGAAAATAATAAGGACAATTCAAACAGTCAGTTCAAATTTTAAGGAGGAAAAATAAATGGCTAATTTTGAAACAATTAAACTCGACAAAGGACTTTACGGTACAAGAAAGGGCTTCCTTGCAGAACTTGAAAGCATTGACCCAAGCGAAAACTATAGAGGTACAAGCCTTGAAGGTCTTGACGCATTTGAGCGTCAGTTAAAACGTTTTGACATTAAACTTAAAGGTGCAGGCAGTTCAACGGTTGACAAATTTTTTGCAACAACGGACTCTGCAGCACTTTTCCCCGAATATGTTTCTCGTGCAGTCCGTCAGGGTATTGAAGAAGGCAAACACCTTGATTCAATTATCGCAACAAAGACAAATATTGATGGTCTTGATTACAGAACAATCACATCAATCCCAACTGCTGACGAAAAGGAACTTAAAGAAGTAGCAGAAGGTGCTACTATTCCTGAAACAGTTGTACATACTCAGGAAAATCTTGTTACCCTTAAAAAGCGAGGCAGAATGCTTGTAGCATCTTACGAAGCAATCCGTTTCCAGCGTCTTGACCTTTTCACAGTAACACTTCGTCAGATTGGTGCATATATTGCCCGTTCACAGTTTAAGGACGCAGTTAATGTGCTTGTTGACGGTGATGGCAACAATAACCCTGCAGAAGTAATTGCTCCTGCAACATCAGGTTCAATCGCTTATGAAGATTTAATCAAACTTTGGAACACTTTCTCACCATACGAAATGAACACTCTTATTGCTTCCCCTGATGTTATGGCAAAGCTTCTCAGTATGCCTGAATTCCGCGATGCACCTGCAGGTCTCAATTTCCACGGTAATGGCACAATGATTACACCACTCGGTGCAAAGCTCATTAAATCAACTGACCTTAACAAAAAACTTGTTGCTCTTGATAAGAATTATGCCCTTGAAATGGTAACAGCAGGTGGCGTACAAACAGACTTTGACCGTCTTATTGACCGTCAGCTTGAAAGAGCAGCAATTACACAGATTTCAGGATTTGCAAAAATCTTTGCAGACTCTGCGAAAGTTATGAATGTTTAATTTAGGGTGACTGCCATGATAAATGTATGGTCAGTTTCTCAGGTGCTTGAAGATTCGGGAGTTTTAACTCCCGAAGAAGCAAAAAAGGCTATGCCATTCTGCCTTTCTGCTTGTAGTCAGTTATCAAAAAGACTTAAAGACATAAGAAATGAGGACGAACCCGCAGTAATCAACGCCTGTGCAGGAATTGCACTTTATAACTACTCCCTTTTACAATGCTCAAAAAGTGATAATTTCTCGTCTTTTAAGGCTGGTGACATCACTATTAGCAAAAGTAATAATTCTACTTTTGAAAGTGCAGTTAAATTCCGTGATGAAGCGCTAATTCAAGCATCAGAATTTTTAACAGATGTGGATTTTGTATTCAAGGCGGTGGAAGTATGAGTTTCACTTCTCTTTTTTCTTCCCACGGTAATACTGTTTATTTAAGTGGTGCAGATGGTTGGAAAAGCCCACAGTTCAAGGCATTTATTCAACCATTAAGATACAAAAACAAGCTCTATCAGCAGGGCGACTACACTCCCATAGGCGTAAACAAAAATGACGTTTATCTCTATTTAGGCCCTGCCGACCACGACCTTACAAAACTTAATCGTTTCCACAGAGTTCACGATAACGATAATAATATTTATATGATTGACCGTGCAGAAAAAATCAGGTTTGACAATCAAACTCTTTACATCTGGGCAATCATAAGAAAAACAACGGAGGTGAACTAGTGAACATAAATGCAAACTTTGTAAATTTTCTTTATTTAGCACTAAAAGGTGAACCAACCTTCGACGATTTAACCTTCGTTCTCGCACATGAAAACGACATTAAACCAACACCTTTGGAAAAACCCATTGTTGCCCTTTCACCGAAAGGCTGTGTCATTGGAGATAAGTTGACAAAAACAAACGATAATGGTGAAATTGTTGTAACTAACAAACGTGAAGTAAAGTCAACTGTCAGCATTGATATTTATCTTCCCTACTCCATGGGTGGTCTTGAAGGACACCGATATTTTGACCGAATTGCAACATATTTGCTCTTTGTCGAAAACTTTTCAATTACCGGTGCTACCTGTTCAGAATCGGACTACGACACTTCCTGTCAAGCCATCGTCCTAAGGTCCTCTTTCATTTTTACCAATATAGTTGAAAGCTAAATTTTTAGATAAGTAAACAACTAACAAAAAGCCCGTCGAGGAAATTCCCCGACGGGTGATTTTTTATTCATTTAATTAGTCAGCATTTTCTTCTTCGATTTTATCAACAATTTCCTGTGGAATTGCTTCACCGTGTTTAACAAAGAGGATGCAAAGGATACTCAAGATAAACATAACCGGGCTGTAAATGAAGAGTGAAAGGTATGAGCCTGAAAGCATTCTAACAACACCATAAACGATTGGAGATGCAATCTGTGCTGAGAATGTTGCTGTGTAGTAATAACCTGTGAATGTACCAACCTTGTCGATACCACCGATTTCAAGAACAAGTGGTAATGTGTTAACTGTAATAAACATATTTGCAGCACCACCAAGGATAAGTGCAAGCCAGATAACTGTCATACTACCTGTTACAACATAGAGAAGGAATACCGCCATAAATACTACAAGACCGATAAGGATTGTTTTTTTACGACCAAGCTTTTTGCCCATCTTACCTGCAGGAATTGCAGCTGCAGCAGAGCAAACAGCAAACAATGTTGTCATAATTGTTGCTTCGCCTGTACTCTTACCAAGAACTTCAGCAGCAAAGAGTGCGAAGAATGTTGTAATAGCATTTGTACCGCAGAAAAGGAAGAACAAGCCACCAAGCATAAAGATAAGACTCTTTCTTTCGCCCTTTGAAAGCTTTTCTGCTTTTCTTGCTTCTTTTTCAGCCTTCTTAGCTGCTTTTTCATCAGCTTCCTGGTTTGCGATTGCAACATCTTCAAGGCTTGAAGGCTCTTTAACAAATACACGAACAACAAGCATACCGAGAACCATAACGATTGCGCCAAGAAGGAATACGTATGGGAAACTTGTTTCCTGTTCATTTTCAGCAGTAACCTTAATACCTGTTACAAGAAGGAAAATAGCACTTACAACAGTACCTGCCACCATACCGAGAACTGAACCAACGCCACCCATAAGGTTAATAATAGCATTACCCTCTGAACGGAGATGTGGTGGTGTAAGAGCAGGCATAAGAGCTACTGCAGGTGCACGCCAGAGTGACATTGAGAATACGAAAAGGATAATGAAAAACATTGTTACAGGAAGTGTTGACTTCAATGCAACCCATGGGATAATTGCAAAAAGAAGTGCAGAAACAGGTGCACCGTAAACAATGAAAGGACGACGCTTACCAAGCTTTGAACGGCAACGGTCTGAAAGTTTACCGAATGTTGGCTGGAAAATAACACCGAAGATATTATCGAATGTCATAATAACACCGATGAACAAAGGAACAAGTGTAATTCCGCCACCTGCTGCGTTAACATCCTGACCCTGAGTTTTTGCAAATTCTGCCAACACAGGGAATGCCTCATTAAGCTTTGCACTAAGGTTTGTAATAAATATTGATTCTGTAAGCAATCTGTTAAGAATCTTTGTGATGTATGGGTCATAGATTGCCCATGCGATTGATGTTGTGAGAAAAGCGAAGCCTGTAAGTATAGTGTGCCATGTGTGAAGCTTACCGTTTTTCTCGCAGAAAAGTTCTTGTTTGCTCATGTTTTTCTCCTCCGAGATATAATCAAATTTGTACATACTAATTATACACAATTATTTTGTAAAATGAAATGTTCAAATATACTAAATTATCCCAATTTTTTTGTACACTGTGTAGAAAAAATAAGGGTAGGAAGACCCACCCTTATTTTAATTATTTACCATTTGTTTTCAACGTATTCGCACCAAGCAGACATATCCTTAATTTCAACAACCCTGCCATCATCAAGAACAACAGTGCCATTCCAAATGCCTTCAACCTGATGACAATGCATTCTTGCAACATCTGCAAAGTTTGTATCTGAATGGTTATCAAATTCAGGTTTCATTGTAAGATTAAATCTGCCATCCTCGGAAATGAATTCCCAATCTTCCATAAATCTGTCTTTTGGGAATGCCTTAACGTCAACTGCACCGATTTTGTGTGCCTTACCATCCCAGAAAAGACAAGTTTCAGTAGCATTACTCTCGTCACCAATAGCCCATGTAATTTCAAAACCGAAAAGATGCTTCTCTCCATTTTCGTCATACACATACTGGTTTCCCATGCCCCAATACCATACCATTTCATAAGGAGTGTTTACTCGTCCCCAGTCCATGTAACAGAAAGTGTCTTCTTTTGAGAATTCATAAACCTCGTTACCAATTCTGTATGTACCGCTACAAGGCATATTGCATTGTTTTGTTGTCATAAAGTATCTTGTTGGTTCATCCTTGAAAGGAAGTACGGTTGTAATATTTTCAAGTCCCGGCATAATATCCATGTGGAAATTACATTCAACCTTCTTTTCGTGGTCAAAGCCTGTAAACCAAAGTGTTCTGTATGTTTCGTGAGTGTCAAACTCAACCTGTGCTTCTCTTACATTTGCACGGAAATAGTTAGGTACATCGCCCTTTGGATTCATAGGATACTTTGACTCTTGGCCAACATAGATATAGTTAGCCTCTGCAACCGTTCTCTGTTCCTTAAGGCTAATAAGCTTTGCACACACATAACCACCAATTGAAATGTTTGCGAAGCTGAGCTCAACCTGGAATTCTCTGTTTCTGATAACATAGAAATCCCATTCCTTTTTTCTCCAGTTAGGATTAGAAAGTTTTCTGTCGTATGTAAAGAAATTTCTTCTTGCCCAACCCTTTGCCAAAAGTGTTCCGTCCTGTGCTAAAAGGGGAGTTTCTTCTGTATATTCCGTCTGTTTTGATTTTTCTTCCCATTCAGTAAAGCTTTTATAGGTTCTTTCCAATTCTGCCATAAATACCCACATCCTTTGCAATTTACATTATTATATCAATGAAAATTGATTTAATCAACACTGATATTAATAAAAATTTTTATCTGCTAACGAAATTCCATCTTGGTTTTTGGTCATTTTCAATATAGAAAAGGCACAACCCAAAGATTATGCCTTTCAAATCATTATTTATTCAAATGGAAACGGAAAAGTTGATTCATTAGTAGTTTCTTTTTCGCTTACTGTTGTTTCATCAACCAGTTTTACTGTCACATCGAACTTTGAAACCTTGTAGTTACCATCTACACGTGCAATAGTGAGCGTCAAGGTGTCTCCAACCTTACCTTGCTCAATAATCTCTAACAAAACATCATAGGAATCAAGATTCTTACCGTTTACAGCAATAATCATATCTCCTTCTTGTGCTTCCGTATTCAACAAATCACTGCCATTTGAAATTTCTGCGATTACAATAGCACCTGACGGCAAATCATTTGCTCTCACAATAATTGAATATACCTGATTATTTATTGCAGGGCTGAATTCAATACCCAAAACAGGTCTGTTCATAACCTTACCATTTTTAATAAGCTCGTCAACAATCTCTTTTACTGTGGCAGATGGTACTGCAAAGCCCATGCCCTCATACTCTGTTGATGCAATTTTTGATGAATTTATACCAATAACCTGACCGTATTGATTCACCAACGCACCACCCGAGTTACCGGGATTAATTGCCGCTGTATGCTGAATACAAGAAACCTCATATCCTACAGGGCTGTCAACCGGTCTGCCAATAGCAGAAACCATACCGTTTGTGAAAGAGCCGAAAAACTGTGTGCCACCGGGATTACCAATGGCATAAACTGTATCTCCAACCTCCAAGGCTGTTGACTCTGCAAAATCTGCGGGTTTCAAATCTGTACCATTAACACGAATAACGCCGATATCTGTTTTCTCATCCATTCCAACAATATAGGCATCATATTGCTTGTCATTCGCTGTTTGAACAATTATTTTAGGATTTTTTGTGTTTATTACGTGTGCACAAGTGATAATGTAAGTTGCTGTGTTGTCAGAATTATATCCCATAACAACACCAGTACCTTCGGACTGTACCTGAGCTATATTGCCCGAATAAACAATAACGCCAACAGAACTGTCATTGACCTTTTTATAAACTTCTTTTGCAGAAAGCGGTCCGTCAACAGTTACTTGTTCTTCCGAATTTGGAGGAGTTAACAGGTCTAATTTTGTGTCATCTCCTGAAGGATTCTCCTGTGTAGAAGGAGAACTAAAAATACTGTACCCGATAACCAACACTGAAAAAGCAAAAGCTAACACCACTATAACAAGGGCTATCAAACAACCTTTTTTCTTCTTTGGTTGTTTAGGTGGTTGGGGTTGTTGATAATAGTTGTTAACAGGAGGTGTATAGTTTGGGTAATATCCACCTGTTGGTTGTGCGTTATAAGATGTTGTTTCCTCTTGAGGGTTAACATCTTTATTCATATTTTCATCCATATTGTTTCCTCCTACGGAACACAAGAAGTTCTATTTTTTCTTATCGTTTTCAAGCTCAAAGGAGAATTTTGTGTAGTTCCCCTTTTCACTTTCTACGGAAATTTTTCCACCGTGCATATCAATAATAGTCTTACACAAGTAGAGCCCAAGACCTGCACTCTTAATGTCATAGCTTCGGGATTTATCCACTTTGTAAAAACGTTCAAAAATTCTACTTATTTCTTCGGAATCAATACCTTCTCCGGAGTTTTTAATGGAAACAATAACTCTTCCGTCAATTCTACGGTCAACGGACACTGTAATCTCTCCATTTTGTTGAGTAAATTTTACTGCGTTATCAATTAAATTATACACGACCTGATAAATCATATCGCGGTCTGCATAGACAACAGTATTCTTTATGTTTTCAAATCCGATAATATTGATTTCTTTTTTCTCAATTTCCTGCTCGAAAGTTAACATACAATTAAGCAACAAATTAGAAATATCAAATTCCTTATATTTAAGGTCTAACTCCCCTGCCTCAATCTTTGAAAGATTAAGCATAGAAACAACAAGTCGTGAAAGGCGTTTAACCTCACTTGATACTCTCTGCAAATATTCCTCTCGTTGTTCTTCAGGAATAGTACCATCAAGAATTCCGTCAATAAACCCGCTGATTGTTGTCATTGGTGTTTTCAACTCGTGGGAGACATTGGCAACAAAGCTTCGTCTTGAAGATTCCAAAACCGAAAGAGCTGCTGCCATTTTATTAAAGGAATTGCAAAGCTCAGCCAATTCATCTGAACCCCTTACAGAAACACGTTTGCTGAAATCACCTTTTGCATAGGATTTTGTAGCATTCGACATCTGTCTCAAGGGCTTTGTCATTTTTGCAGTAAAAGCATAAATGACAAGGAACGAGAGAGCTGCTGCAAACAAAGCAGAGGACAAATACATTCCCGCCATACTCATAGTATATGCCTTTAAACTTGATTGAACAGGCTTAACTGCGAAAACCACACCGATGGTACTTCCCCTGACCTTCACAGGATAAGATGCCATAAAGAAGTACTCATCCATAACCTTCTCATCTTTATCCCTGAAAATCAACGGTTCTTTCAATGATTCTTCCAGAACATTTTCCGGAAAATAATAATTCATATGAACAGGACAGTTATCACTTGACGGAGAATAGCCATAGTCAAAGTCCTCTCGGCAAAGAAGCACCTCACCGGACGGATTGCAAAAGAACACATCAGCATCAATTGCAGTTGAGGTTATGCCAATATTATTACATACTATTACTAAAGCATTACTAAATTCTTCATTCGTGGTGCATTTTGCAAACAAATTTTCACAATACTCTGCATTCTGCTTTACGTTTTGATTTAAAAGTGCCTCGGTTTCCTTTGTCCATTTAGTGGAAAGAAAAACCGTCAAAGCAGATGCAAGAACAATATAACTCACCAGCATTAAGCTTGTCATAATTGTAAGATATTTTGCAAACAATGGCAGATGCGTAAAAAACCTGCCTATTCTATGCACTCTCTTTTTTAAAAAATTATTTCTTTCCATGAGTTTCAAACTTGTATCCGACACTCCAAATTGTTCTTAATTCCCATTCATCAGAAACGCCTTTGAGCTTATCACGAAGACGTTTAATGTGTACGTCAACAGTACGGCTATCACCATAATAGTCGAAGCCCCACACATCATCAAGAAGTTGGTCACGAGTAAAAACTCTGTCGGGATTACTTGCCAAGTGATAAATAAGCTCTAACTCTTTTGGTGGTGTGTCAACAGCAACACCATCAACCACCAATTCATAATTTGAAAGATTGATTGAAAGCTTATCGTATTTTACTTCCTTTACATCTGTTTCCTTAGCCTGTGATGTACGACGAAGCACAGCCTTGATTCTGGCAATAAGTTCCTTTGTGTCAAAAGGCTTTGTCATATAGTCGTCAGCACCAAGCTCAAGACCTAACACCTTATCAAAAACCTCATCCTTTGCTGTGAGCATAATAATAGGCTTTTCGCTTGTCTTTCTGATTTCTCGACAAACCTGCCATCCGTCAAGCTGAGGTAACATAATATCAAGTAATACAAGGTCCGGATTTTCAGAGACAAACATATTCACAGCGTCCAAGCCTGTGTGAGCCATTACAACTGAATATCCTTCTTTTTCAAGATACATTCTGAGTAAGTCGCAAATATTTTTCTCGTCATCAACCACAAGAATTTTTCCTTTTTGCATAAGAACATCCTCCTTATTATCCAAAATATAACATACAAATTTTAACAAATTGAAAATAAACTTTTTTCTTTTTATAAATTATTTATGGTATTTTCCATTATTACTTATTGAAAAGCCTCTATAAATCTGTTCTTCAAGCATTATTCTTGCCAATTTATGAGGAAATGTCATTTTTGACATTGAAAATCTAAAATCGGACATCTTTTTAATCTCCTCAGAAAGACCGAATGAGCTTCCGATTATAAACACTACCGAGCTTTTTCCCGAAAGAGCAATATCATCTAACTTTTGAGATAACTCCTCCGAAGACATCTGTTTTCCCTCGATACACATTGAAAACACAAAAGCGTTTTTTGGTATTTTTGCCATTATCATCTGTGTTTCCTTGCTTAAAGCATTATCAATTTCGCTTTGTGAAGGGTTATCGGACAGTTTCACGGGTTCAAGCTCCGTAACCATCAGTTTGCAATATGCTGAAAGCCTTTTCTCATATTCACTTGAAAAATCCTTCATATATTTTTCTTTTAATTTGCCCAAAACAATGAGCTGAACATTCATCATAATATCAATGCCCTTTCATCCCATACGGGTTTTGCAACTCTTATGTAATAGTCGTCACCTTCCTGTGCTCCCACCATTGAGAGTGCACAAACACTTGTCTGATAAGCAAGTGTAGGAAGATTGTTTTCCCTGCTTAAATGTCCTAAAAAGAACCTTGTTGTGCCTGTTTCTAAAAGCTTTGCAAGGGTTTCGGCACAGGCATCATTTGAAAGATGACCTTTCACACCTAAAATTCTTCGTTTAAGAATATACGGATATCCACCACATTGAAGCATATTCACATCGTGGTTTGATTCAAGCATTACAAGGTCGGAACCCTTTAATGCATCTAAAACTGTATCCGTCATTATTCCAAGGTCAGTTGCAACGGAGAGTTTTCTGCCATTGGACATTTCAACCGTATATCCACACGGTTCAATACAGTCATGGGAAATAGCAAAAGGCTTTATAAACATACATCCCACATCTGCCCCGTCGTCTGTGATTATCTTACATTCACTCACATTATCAAGAGCATCCGTTTTTGCAAGTGCTTCATAAGTCCCTGCAGTCATAAAAACTCTCGCTTTATGCTTTTTAGTAAAAACTTTAAGCCCTTTTACGTGGTCGTTGTGCTCGTGAGTTATGAAAATGTTGCGGATACTATCTGCATCAACACCAATGCCGAAAAGGGATTGTTCAATCTGTTTCGCAGTCATACCTGCATCAATAAGGATTGAATCTTCCCCTCCGCCTATATATATTGAATTGCCCGTTGATGATGAAAACAAGGGACAGAATTTTGCCATTTCATTTCTCCTAATATTTTAAATCAAAAAAGGACGGTGTGTAACCGTCCTTCAAATTTTTAGCCTACGCTCAATACGGTTTTTTCGTCATCAGGACTGTTTCTTAATTCGATATCCGCACCTAAGCTACGTAATTTTTCAATTATGTTATCATATCCACGCTGAATGTGGTGAATTTCTTCAATTTCAGTTGTACCTGAAGCCACAAGACCTGCAATAACCATTGCAGCACCTGCACGAAGGTCATTTGCAATAACAGGAGCACCCTTCAAGCCCTCAACACCTTCAATAAAAGCAGATTTACCGTCAACAGTAACCCTTGCGCCCATACGAAGCAACTGCTCAATATAACGGAAACGATTATCCCAAACACTTTCGCTTACCATACTGTTTCCTCTTGCCACACATAAAAGCACAGAAAACTGTGGTTGCATATCTGTTGGGAAGCCCGGATGAGGCATTGTTTTCACGCTACAATGATTTGGACGACAGTCAGAATAAATTCTGATAGAATCATCATTTTCTTCAACAACCACACCACATTCAATAAGCTTTGCAGTTATTGATTCAAGGTGCTTTGGAATAACGTTCTTAATTGTAACGTCACCCTGTGTTGCAGCAGCAGCGACCATATATGTTCCTGCCTCGATTTGGTCAGGAATAATTGCATACTCGCAACCGTGAAGCTTGTCCACACCACGGATTTTAATAACATCAGTACCTGCACCACGAACATCAGCACCCATTGAGTTCAAAAAGTTCGCAAGGTCAACAATATGTGGTTCCTTTGCAGCATTTTCAATAATTGTAAGACCCTTTGCCTTAACTGCTGCCAACATAAGGTTAATTGTTGCACCAACGGACACAACGTCAAAATAAACAGATGCACCTAAAAGACGTTCAGCCTTAACATCAACCATCGCATTTTCTTCCATACCTACGGTTGCACCAAGTGCCTCAAAGCCCTTAATATGCTGGTCAATGGGACGAACACCGAACTGACAACCACCCGGCATTGCAACTCTTGCATGGTTGAATTTGCCTAAAAGGACACCAATAAAGTAGTAAGAAGCACGCATAAGCTTTGACAAATCATGCTCAACAACGTTAGTACGAACATGGGATGTATCAATCTCCAATGTACTTTTGTTAATCATCTTTATTTCAGCGCCCAAATGGCGTAATATTTTAATCATTGCAGAAACGTCGCTGATATTGGGAATATTCTCAATTCTGCAAACACCTTCTGCGAGAATAGTTGCCGGAATTATCGCAACAACAGCATTTTTAGCACCGCTTATTTCAACTTCGCCGACTAATTTTTTGCCGCCGTTAATTATGATTTTTTCCAAGGCTAACTTCCCCCTCAAAATCAAATAGTTTTGTATCAAATAACAACATATAGTGAAAATCTTTGTAAAATCGGCATTTTAGACACAATTCACCCAAAATGCTCAAACGCCTTTAATAGTATATCACTATTTCTCATAAAATAAAAGACCTTTTTACAAAATTTTATTATGAAATTTTAACAAAAATATCGAACAAATGTTTGCTTTCATGTTGACTAACAAATTATTTTATTGTATAATAATTTTACTTTGGTAAAACCATGTTGAAAGGAGTTTTGTTATGCTCTATTTTCTCGAAAATAACAATTTAAAAATTGCAATCAATACTCACGGTGCTGAGCTTTCTTCAATCTTCAACAAAAAAGAAAATAAAGAAATGCTGTGGCAAGGTGACTCTGCATTTTGGGGCAGAAGAAGTCCTGTACTTTTCCCCGTTGTTGGTAAATACAGAAATGGCAAAACGACATACAATGAAAAAGAATATGCACTTGGTCAACACGGTTTTGCAAGGGATAGCGAATTTACTCTTGTTGAGGAAACTGAGAGCAAACTTTCCTTTGATTTGACAAGCAATAATGATACTCTCACAAAATATCCTTTCAATTTCCGTCTTACCTGCTCTTTTGAGCTTAAAGGTGATACTATTATTGTAGGTTGGAGAGTTGAAAACACGGACGATAAAACTATTCATTTTTCAATCGGAGCACACCCTGCTTTTTACTGTAAAAAAGGCGAAACTGTGCTTACTATGAATGGCGAAAATCTTAAATATAATTTAATCAATTCCGACGGACTTTATACAACACCAAAATATGATGTTGATAGCAGTCTTGTCCTTCATGACTCTGTTTTTGATAATGATGCACTTATTATTGAAAATAGTGGCGTAAACGAGATTTCACTTGTTGATGATAAGAAATTTTTAACAGTAAAATTCCAAACAAAGGTTTTTGGCATCTGGTCACCCGCAAAGAAAAATGCACCTTTCGTTTGCATTGAGCCTTGGTATGGAAGATGCGACGCTGAAGATTTTAACGGTGATATTACAGAAAGAGAATATGGCAATTCTCTCAATGTTGGTGAAACCTGGTACAAGGAGTATGAAATTATAATCCATGAGTAATTATAAATACATTTTATTTGATTTTGACGGCACTTTGACCGATTCATCTGAAGGCATTTTCAAAAGCCTTACTTATGCCTTTGAAAGCTATGACCACGGTACTCCTCCCAATGACTTGCTCAAAAAATTCATCGGCCCACCACTCTACCACAGTTTTACAGTATTCTGTGGGTTTGACGACAAACACGCTTGGGAAATGACTGACAAATATCGTGAAAGATACAGAAAAATCGGTTATCTTGAAAGCAAACTCTATGACGGTGTTGCTGACACACTTAAAGCATTGAAAGAGCAAGGCTATATCCTTGCGACAGCATCTTCAAAGCCCTTGCATTTTGTGGATAGCATCTGCCAAAATCTTGATATAAAAAAATACTTTGATTTCCTTGGTGGTACAGAATTTGACAACACAAGCGAAAGCAAAGCAACGGTTATCGAAAATGCTATGAAAAACATTGGTGCAAGTCTCCAAGACACTCTTATGGTTGGCGACACCAAGTTTGATATTGAAGGTGCACACGAGGTTGGAATTCCTTGCGTTGCAGTAACCTATGGCTTCGGCACTTTGGAAGACTTTAAAGAGTACAATGCCGAGTATATTGTAGAAACAGCAGAAGAAATTTTAGATATAGTGAAGTGAGATTATGTCAACCCCATTAGCTGACAGACTTCGTCCCCAGACCATTGACGATATGGTGGGACAACGTCACCTTTTAGGTGAAAATATGCCTTTACGCAACATTGTTGAGTCAGGCTATCTTCCAAACTTAATATTTTATGGTCCGTCAGGCACGGGTAAAACCACACTTGCAAGGATTATTGCGAAAAATACAAATCGCAAACTCCACCACATTAATGGTACAAATGCAAGTACGGCAGACATTAAGGCAATCGTTAGTGAACTTGATACCTTTGCAGCGCCTAATGGTATTTTGCTCTATCTTGACGAGATTCAGTATTTTAATAAAAAGCAACAGCAGTCCTTGCTTGAATATATTGAGAGTGGTAAAATCACGTTGATAGCATCCACAACGGAAAATCCGTATTTTTATATTTATTCAGCTGTGCTTTCCCGTTGTACTGTATTTGAATTCAAATCAGTTACACCTAAAGATATTGTCCCCAATATCAAACGTGGCTTTGACTTTTTAGAAAAAGAAACAGGAATTCCGCTTGAAATCGAAGACGGAGTTTGTGAGCATATTGCAACTGCCTGTGGTGGTGATGTTCGAAAATCATTGAATTTTGTGGAGCTTTGTGTGCTTTCTGCAAGTGTTATTGACGGAAAAAGAGAGATTACCCTTGAAAATACAGGTAGTCTTACAATGAAAAATACCTTCCGTTATGACAGAACTGGCGACGAACATTATGACGTTATTTCTGCATACCAAAAGAGTATGCGAGGAAGCGACCCCGATGCAGCGCTCCATTACCTTGCAAGACTTTTAGAAGCAGGAGATATGGTTTCGGCAATTCGCAGACTTTTGATTTGTGCCAGTGAGGATGTTGGACTTGCTTACCCACAGATTATTCCTATCGTTAAATCTGCTTGTGATATTGCAATGCAGGTAGGTATGCCCGAGGCAGCAATTCCTCTTGCCGATGCAGTTGTTTTAGTGGCAACAAGTCCAAAATCAAATACTGCACACGACGGAATTTTCGCTGCTATGGAAGATGTGCGAAAAGGAAATTACGGTAAAATTCCACGTCAGTTACAGAATAAGCATTTTGATGGTGAAGATGCAGAGGTTAAAGGACAGAACTATCTCTATCCACACAGTTATCCAAATCGTTGGGTGAAGCAACAATACTTGCCTGACGCTTTAAAAAACAAAAAATATTATGAATTCGGTGATAACAAAACCGAACAATTAGCAAAAGAATATTGGAAAAGGATTAAGGGTGAATAAAAATGGCTAAAAGAGAAGATTACATCAGCTGGGACGAATATTTTATGGGTATTGCACTTCTTTCTGCAAGAAGAAGTAAGGACCCAAGCACACAGGTTGGCGCTTGTATCGTTGACGACAACAACAAAATTATGTCAGTTGGTTACAACGGTTTTCCACACGGTTGTGATGACGACGAATTTCCATGGGACAGAACAGGTGACGAATTCGATACAAAATATCCTTATGTTTGTCACGCAGAATTAAATGCAATTCTCAACAATGGTGGCAGAAATTTAAAGGGTTGCAAAATCTATGTGGCACTCTTCCCTTGCAACGAATGTGCAAAGGCAATTATCCAGAGTGGCATCAAGGAAGTTATGTTCCTTTCTGATAAATACAAGGATAGCCTTAACAATCGTGAATCACGCAGAATGTTTGATGCAGCAGGTGTTAAGTACACAAAAGTTAAACTCAACCGTGATGAACTTAGAGTAAGCTTCAGAGAAGAGGACATCTGATGGGTAAAAATGACTTTTTTGCTTTCACATCCCGTACCAAATACATAAATCGTTGGGCGTTGATGCGAAATACAAGATATGAAACCTTGAGCGAGCATTCTGCCGAGGTTGCTCAGCTTTGCTATGCCCTTGCAGTTATTGGAAATGAGCGTTTGGGCAAAAATTACAACTGTGAAAGAGCATCTCTTTTAGGTCTTTATCACGACACACCTGAAATTATTACAGGCGACTTGCCAACTCCTGTTAAATATTACAGCAAGGAAACAAAAGAGGCATACAGAGCAGTTGAAAAAAATGCGTCAAAGCAACTCCTTTCAATGCTTCCCGAAGATTTACTCCCATCCTACGAGTCGCTTTTCAAAAAGAAAAACGAGGACAAGGAACTTTGGAAATTGGTTAAGGCTGCGGACAAAATCAGCGGATATTTAAAATGCGTTGAAGAAAGAAAAGCAGGGAATGGCGAATTCTGTGAAGCCGAAGAAAAGCTTTTAAAGGCTATTGAAAAAAGCGAATTAGAGGAAGTGCAAATTTTCGCAACAGAATTCTTGCCATCCTTCCACAAAACATTAGACCAGATGAAGAAATAATACAAAACTCAAGCACGTAGTGGCAGGCTTCCACACCTGCATTTAAAGTGCAAAACAAGGGGCGATTTTAAATCGTCCCTTAATTTTATTCTCACAAATTATAATTTGTCGAACTCTTTTCGTAGGGGCTGGCGTCCCCGACAGCCCGAACCAACCTTACAGATAAACCCTCGACGGCCCCTACACATAACACTCCGACAAACCCCAATTTATTAACCACCAAAACAAAAAGAGCAGGATTAATCCTACTCTTAATTTTTATTCATCTAATAAATCTTTATATGTTAAATTCAAGGTTTTTGATAAGCATTTTATTTCGATATCTGTAACAAAGCGTTTACCTGCCTCAATTCTTTGAACTGCATTTTTGTCTATATCCAGCCCCGCTAATTGCAACATATCAGCTAATTCTCTTTGTGAAATTTTGTGTTTTTGACGATACTCAAAAAGTGCTTTGCCACATATATTGTTTGTCCCTTTTTCCGTTTTGTTTATAAACATAAAAACACCTCATTGACATTTTGTGCTTGTCAATTATGAATTATATGTTATAATTATTTAGTATTTGACACTCACTAAATGTCAAACGGAAAGTAAGGTGATTATTATGGAAAAAGATTATGAATATTATAGTTCTTTACCCAAGGCGGAAATCTCTGTTAGGGCAAAGAGAAGAATAAACAGAGTTTTTAGAGAAATAGTGGGCAGTTCAAGAATTCCGCACAAAGATGTTGATAACGCTTATGAACGAACACGAAGTTTTTTTGTAAGAAAATTCAGGGTTCTATTTTCAAAAGTTAAAAATCATAAGTAGCCAAACAAAAAGAGCAGGTTTTTACACCTGCTCTTATATTTATATACTTTTTAGAATTAAAGTTCTGCGAAGTATTTGATTGTTCTAACCATCTGTGATGTGTAGCTGTTTTCGTTGTCATACCAAGAAACAACCTGAACTTCATAGAGGTCGTCAGCAATCTTAGCAACCATTGTCTGTGTTGCATCGAAGAGTGAACCGTATTTCATA
>JAFYSE010000021.1 GCA_017546665.1 Clostridia bacterium
GGTGCTGACGTTCTTCGTACTTATGTACTCTTTATGGGTGACTACGAACAGGCTGCTCCTTGGTCAGAAAATTCCGTTAAGGGTTGTAAGAGATTTGTTGACAGAATCTGGAATCTTCAAGAAATGCTTGTTGATGGCGATGAATTCTCAAAAGAACTTTCATCTTCATTCCATAAGACAATTAAGAAAGTTACAGAAGATATCGAAACTCTTAAATACAATACTGCTATTGCAGCACTTATGACACTTCTCAATGCAATTTATACAAAGGGTTCAATTAACAAAGCAGAGCTTAAAGCACTTCTTCTCCTTGTTAACCCATTTGCTCCTCACGTTACAGAAGAAATGTGGGAAGTTTGCGGATTCGGTAAGATGATGGCTGCAGATGGTGTATGGCCAACATACGATGAGGCAAAATGTATTGACGAAACAATCGAAATCGTTGTTCAGATTAACGGTAAAATCCGTGCAAAACTCAATGTAGCAGCTGATATCGAACAGGCAGATGCAGTAGCAGCAGCAAAGGCTGACGAAAAAGTTGCAGCAGAGCTTAATGGTAAGAATATTATCAAAGAAATCTACGTTAAAGGTAAGCTTGTAAACATAGTCGCAAAATAATTTAAAATTGTAGGGCGGGGGCTCTTGGCTCCCCTGAAAGGGGAGCTGTCATTTTCAAAGAAAATGACTGAGGGGTTCTCGCCTTTCCTATTATAAGGTGATTTTATGTTCATTTGTCCCATTTGCAAATCAAAACTGAATAAAGAAGAAAAAATATATCTCTGCGAAAATAAGCATTCCTTTGATATTGCAAAACAGGGGTATGTGAACTTGTTGCCCGTTAATAAAAAACATTCCGATAATCCCGGAGATTCAAAGGAAATGGTTTTATCTCGTCGAGCATTCCTTGAAGGTGGTTATTATGATTGTTTTACCGACAAACTGCGTGAAATCATAAACTTCTTAATTGAAGACAAGGAAAAAATTACTATTGCTGACTGTGGCTGTGGTGAAGGTTATTACGATGGTAAATTAGAAGCTCTTGATTGTGACTTTGACTTTTATGGTTTTGATATTTCCAAAGAAGCAGTAAAATCTGCATCAGGTAAATATAAAAAATATCACTATGCAGTTGGTAGCTGCTTTAATATGCCCTTGGAAACACAGTCCTTTGACATTGCTCTTAATATTTTCGCACCAATGGTTGAAAATGAGATGGCAAGAATTCTTAAAACAGACGGATATATGATTTATGCCGTGCCGGGTAAAAGTCACTTAATGGGACTAAAAAAACTCCTTTATGAAAACACCTATGAAAATGAAGAAAAACATACAGAGTATGATGGCTTCGATTTTGTTGATAGGGTTTCTGTAAGACAGGAAATAACAGTCAATGGTGAAATGGGAGTAAACCTTTTCAGAATGACACCATATTATTTCAAAACAGAATTGGGTGCGGAAGAAAAAATACAAAAAAATAATGGATTCACAACTGAAATCCATTTCGACTTTTTAATATATAGAAAAAATGGTAGAGCCTAAGCCCTACCATTTTTATTTACCATTTACAATTTTGTATGCTTCCTCTGTTGCAAACATAAGTTTCATAACAACATCCTTTTTTGATGGGATGCAATAGAAAGAATCATCTTTAACAGAGACATCAAAAGCATCGGTTTTACCAAGTTTTTTATACAAGAATTCGTTGTGCAAGGTAAAAAGTGATTTTGTTGAACGCTGAATTCGGAAGTCGTGACCATTGTAATGACCTGTAACGATAAATCCGTTTTCAAGGTCGTGAGTTACTTTTCCCTCACCTAAGTCAATAAAATCAGTACCCGGCAGAGAATGAATGTGAACAGTATCCTCGAAATTATATGTACCGTCAAGTAATTCCTTGCGAACACATTCTCTTTCCCATTCATACCAATCAGGAATATGCGAGAATTCAGTTTCTCCCTCAAGAGCCTTCATTTCACCAAGCTCGGTCATTTCCCACTTCTTGCCACAGGCTTCACAAGTAAGATGAATCCCCTTGCCAACAGTTTGACCTTCAGCCAAACAATGCGGACATTTATAAAGCACTTTGTTAAGTCCGTCTGCACGGAAGTTTTCTGTAATTCGAATGTTATTTTCTTTCTGCCATTTGTAATCATCGTAATACATTTCACGTTGAATTACTTCGTTGATTTCTTCAACAGACATAGCCTGAATTTGTTCAGCAGTAAGCACCTGTTTCATAGTAGCCTTAAATGGAACTTTTCTGTATTGACGGAAATCCCAGAAAGGTGCATTGAGATAATTGCCGTGGTGAAGCATAATTACTAACGGAACTTTGTTCTTTTTAACAAGTTTGGCAACAACATCGGGAATAAGTGAGGTTGTTCCTATATTTGTGTATCTTGCTTCAGGGTACATATAAAGAATATCCTTATATTCGTGGATAACCTTATGTACTGCACGAACAAGACTGATGTCTGTGGTAAATTTGCGGTGACAAGCACAACCAAGATTTTCCATAATTTTGGACATTCCCACATAACCGTCGAGAGTAGCAATATTATTGAAATTATATGGTCTTGTTGCACGGAAACTTACAAGAAAATCAGCAAATTGAGTGTGGTTTGAAAGCACAATGTATGGTGGCTTTAAACCTTCCATGTTAATTTTTTCGATTGTACTACCTGCACGAATGCAAAACTTTGAAATTGCAGCACAAACAACATAAACAAGATTTTTATAAAACTTGTTTTGTTTTGCAGGCATTGTAGGGGGGACATATATTTTTATATCATCGGGATATACAACGTAATCCTTAATTTCGTTCATAATTTCACCCTCAAAACGGCTATGATTTGCTTTGTAACCGATTTGTAATTATTTTACCATAAACGACAATTTTTATCAAGTATGATTATTTTACAAATTGTGAAATATCTTCCGGAAGGGGAGATTCAATTTCTATTACCTCGTTTGTTACGGGGTGAGTGAATTTGCAGTAGCAACAATGTAGTGCTTGACGAGAAATATCGTCCCTTGGAGTGCCATACATTGTGTCGCCCGTAAGTGGTGTGCCCAGAGAAGAAAAATGCACTCTAATCTGATGTGTTCGTCCTGTAACAAGATGGATTCGTAATAATGTTCTCCCATCCTTGTGCGATACTGCTTTCCACTCGGTAATGGCAGTTTCTCCTCTTTCATCAACGGTACGGAAAGTCTTAATAGGGTCCGGGCGATAAATTGGTCGGTCAATGATACCCTCACCCTCATAAACACCTTCACAAACGGCTTCGTATTCCTTATAAATCTTACCGTTTAACACACCTGTAACAAATCTGTTAAGACCACAGACAACAACTCCCGATGTGCCACGGTCAAGCCTACCTATTGAACGGAAAACAGCTGATTTGCCTTGCTTTTCAAGGTGGTGGGCAACGGCATTTGCAAGAGTGTCACCTTGATGATTATGGGAAGGATGTAAAGGAAGTCCTGCAGGCTTGTCCACAATTAATATATCATCATCTTCATAGAAAACCTTTAAAGGATAGGGGAGAGGTGCAACAGCAGAAACTTTCTCTTCCATATCGGCAGGGACAGTAATTGAAAGAATGTCACCTGTTTTTACAAAATCCACAGTGCGAATATGCTCATCGTTAAGCAAAATCCCCTCAGGGTCGTGCTTTAACTTGGTAATTAGTCGAGAAGAAACCTTCATTTCGTTTTTTAAGACTTCCCACACCTTTTCCCCATTGTTTCTCTCTTCAATTGTGAAATCTACTCGTCTTTTTGTGTTCATAAAGATTTCACCTTCCTTGCGATTTTCTTATTGAATTATATCACAAATATAGTATAATATAAATATAATTTTTAAAATTGTTTTGGGAGGTTATACTTATGCAAAATATTGAAGAAATCAAATTACAAATATGTGATGTGTGCCATAAAATGTGGCAGCTAGGTTGGGTTGCAGCTAATGACGGTAATGTTAGTGCTCGTCTTCCTGACGGCAGAGTTATTGCAACTCCAACGGGGATTAGCAAATCATTCATCACACCTGAAAAATTGGTTATTCTTGATATGGATGGAAATATCCTTGAAGCAAACGAAGGATACAGACCATCAAGTGAAATCAAGATGCATCTTAAATGCTATGAAAAGAGAGAAGATGTATTTAGCGTAATCCATGCACATCCACCTGGGGCAACAGGCTTTGCAGTTGCTCACAAGCCAATGGATATGTACAATATGATTGAAGATGTTGCAGCAATCGGTGCAGTACCACTTACACCTTATGGTACTCCTTCAACTGCAGAAGTTCCTGCTGCTATTGAGCCATATCTTGAAGAACACGATGTTATGCTTCTTACAAATCACGGTGCTTTGGCAGTTGGTAGTGATGTACTTACTGCATTTTATAGAATGGAAAGTCTTGAACTCTGGGCAAAGATTACGATTAATGCAGTAATTCTTGGCGGTAGCTGTGACATCAGTAACGAAAATGTTCAAAAGCTTATTGATTTAAGAAGTTATTACAGAATCACAGGCCGTCATCCCGGATACAAGGTATTTAATCCTGATGACGAGTTGCTTCACAAGAAGGACTAAGGAGGAGAAATTTATGTTAAAAGGTATTTCCCCAATGCTTTCACCTGAACTTTTAAAGGCACTTGCCCAGATGGGACACGGTGATGAGCTTGTTATTGCAGATGGTAATTTTCCTTGTCATAGTTATGGGAAAAATGCAATAGTTATCCGTGCGGATGGTCACGGTGTGCCTGAAATCCTTGATGCAGTTATGCAACTTCTTCCCCTTGATACATACGTTGAAAAACCAGTTGGTCTTATGGAGGTTGTAAAAGGGGATACTTGTCCAACTCCACCAATCTGGGAGGAATATGAGAAAATTCTCAATAAATATGAGCCTGAACATCACGATATTGAGTACATTGAAAGATTTGCTTTCTATGAAAGAGCAACAAAGGCATATCTCATTATTGCAACAGGTGAAAAAGCAATTTATGCAAACATTCTTCTTAAAAAGGGTGTTGTAAAATGAAAACAGTTTTAGCATTTGACTTTGGTGCATCAAGTGGCAGAGCCATAAAGGCCCTTTATGATGGTGAAAAGATTTCCTATGAAGAAATTCACCGTTTTGACAACATCCCTATAACTGTTGACGGTCACGTTTGTCACGATGTTGATATGATTAAGAGTGAAATTGACAAGGCTATCGAAAAGGCAGGTCAGGTTGATGCTCTTGCCTTTGACACATGGGGTGTTGACTACGGACTTTTAGACGAAAGTGGTAAGCTTATTCACCTTCCATTCCATTACAGAGATACAAGAACTGAAACAGCCGTTGAAGATGCGAGTAAGAAGATGAGTTTGGACTCACTTTACCTTGCAACAGGCAATCAGATTATGAGCCTTAACACTCTTTTTCAGTTGACAGTTGATGAGAATGTAAAAAAGGCAGATAAATTACTTTTTATGCCTGACTTGTTCTCATATATGCTCACAGGAAATAAGGTTTGTGAAATGAGTATTGCTTCAACTTCGCAGATGTTAAGTCCTGAAAAAAAGACTTGGAATAAAGATGTATTAAACACCTTTGAAATAGACGAAACCCTTTTCCCTGAATTAGTTGAAAGTGCAACAGTAAATGGCGAGTATAAGGGAATTAAGGTAATTTCCGTTGCAGGGCACGATACTCAATGTGCAGTTGCTGCTATGAGTGTTACAGATAGTGATGCTGCATTTTTATCCTGTGGTACTTGGTCACTAATTGGTTGTGAATTGGATGAACCAATGCTTACTCTTGAGAGTAATCAAAAAGAGTTGTCCAACGAAATGGGTGCAAATGGTAAGGTGAATTACCTGAAAAATATCAGCGGCTTGTGGCTCATTCAGGAAACTCGTCGAGATTTGGCAAAGCAGGGACAGAAATATAGTTACAACGACCTTGAAATGATGGCAAGGAGTTCAAAACCTTTCAAATGTTTCATTGACCCTGATGCTCCAATGCTTTCTGCACATGGTGATTTACCTAATAAAATTCGTAAATACTGTGAAAAAACAGGTCAGGAAATTCCTGAAACTGTGGGTGAAATCGTTCGTTGTATTTATGAAAGCCTTGCACTTAAATATCGTTATGCACTCCAGCAGATTTCAGAGTGTACGGGCAAAAATTTTGGTGTGCTTAATATTTTAGGTGGTGGCACAAAGGACGCTTTCCTTTGCGAAATGGCTGCAAACAGTATAAATATTCCTGTTGTTGCAGGTCCAATCGAAGCAACTGCCCTTGGAAATATTATTCTTCAGCTTAAAGCACTTGGAGAAATCGAAAGTGTTGACGATGGAAGAAAGCTAATTGCAAAAACCGAAAAAACAAAAAAATATATGCCACAGAGAAGTGAAGATTGGGACGGGGCATATAATACATATAAAGAATTATTAAATAGGGAGGAAAAATAAATGTTATATCCTAAAATTGGTATAAGACCTGTAATCGACGGCCGTTGGGGTGGCGTTCGTGAAAGTCTTGAAGTACAGACAATGGGTATGGCTCAATCAGCCAAGAAACTCATTGAAGAAAATCTTAAGTATCCTGATGGTACACCTGTACAATGTGTAATCAGCAATACAACTATCGGTGGTGGTGCAGAGGCTGCTAAATGTGCAGACCAGTTTGCAACGGAAAATGTTGTTGCAACTCTTTCTGTAACACCTTGTTGGTGCTACGGTTCAGAAACATTTGATATGGACCCTAATACAATTAAGGCGGTTTGGGGCTTTAATGGTACAGAGCGTCCGGGTGCAGTTTATCTTGCAGCAGTTATGGCTGCTCACGCGCAGAAAGGTCTTCCTGCATTCTCAATCTATGGACACGACGTTCAGGATGCTACTGACACAACAATTCCTGAAGATGTTTCAGAAAAAATTCTTCGCTTTGCCCGTTGCTCTGTTGCAGTCGGTTGGATGAAAAATAAAGCTTATGTTAACCTTGGCGGCATCTCAATGGGTATTGCAGGTAGCTACTGTGATGCAGAAATGTTCCAGAAATATTTCGGTATCCGTCCTGAATGGGTTGACCTTACAGAAATTCTTCGTCGTATTACTCTTGAAATTTATGATAAAGATGAATACGAAAAGGCATACAAATGGATTAAAGAAAATTGCCGTGAGGACTATGACGTAAATGCAGGTAAGAATTTACCTGAAATCATTACAAAGTCAAAGGTTATCGCTCCTGATAAGGACTGGGAATTTATTGCTAAATTCTCAATTATCGTTAAGGATATTCTTTTTGGTAACAAGAAACTTGATGACCTCGGTTGGCACGAAGAAGCACTTGGTAAGAATGCAGTTGCAGGTGGCTTCCAAGGACAGAGAAACTGGACTGACTGGCTTCCAAATGCTGACTTTACAGAGGCAATTATGGCTTCAACATTTGACTGGAATGGTCCAAAAGCTCCTGTTCCATTTGCAACAGAAAATGATACACTTAACGGTGTTTCAATGATGATTGGTACACTCCTTACAGGTGTTGCTCCTTGCTTCCACGATGTTCGTACATATTGGAGTCCTGATGCTTGTGAAAGAGTTACAGGTGTTCGTCCTGAAGGCAAAGCAAAGGATGGCTTTATTCACCTTATCAATTCGGGTGCAACTGCTCTTGACGGTAGCGGTGCTGCAAAAAACGAAAATGGCGAAGGCTGTATGAAACCTTATTGGGAAATGACAGAGGCTGATATTAAAGCTTGTCTTGAAGCAACTGACTGGAGAAGAGCAAACTACGAGTACTTCAGAGGTGGCGGATTCTCAAGCCATTTCCGTTGCAAAGCTGAAATGCCTGTTACAATGCTTCGTGTAAATATCATTGATGGCATCGGCCCTGTTATTCAGATTGCAGAAGGCTACACAGCAGACCTTCCTGATGATGTTCACAATAAGATTGACTGGAGAACTGACCCTTCATGGCCAACAACTTGGTTTGCTCCAAATGTTACAGGTAAGGGTGCATTCAAGGACGTTTATAGCGTAATGGCTAACTGGGGTGCTAACCACGGTGTAACAGTTTACGGTCACGTTGGTGCTGATATTATCACACTTGCATCAATGCTTCGTATCCCTGTTAATATGCATAACGTTGATGACGATAAGATTTTCCGTCCACATTCTTGGGCAGCATTCGGCACAGAAGATGCTCAGGCAGCAGATTACAGAGCTTGTCAGACATATGGCCCAATCTACAAATAAAGCTTAATAAATATAAAATAAAAAGCTCGGTGAAAACCGAGCTTTTATTATGTGTAAAATCTTATTTTGCCAAGTCGCCAACTTCAAGCATAAAGCCACCGAGCTGTGCACCGAATTCAGGACCACCGTCCATAATAAGACGTCCTGCTTTTGTTGCTTCAAGCATATCGTCGATACTCAAGAGAATACCGAGTGCTGAATCAAGGTTGTTGAAACGAAGTGTGAAGAAAGGCATTGCTCTCTTGTATTCGCCACGACCTGCTCTTGATTTACCTGCTTTAATACGGATGAAAGCAGAAACTTCAGGATGACCGTCAACTGCAAAAGCATAAACACGGTCAGGGCTCTTTGAAGTCCAGTCTTTAATTTCTGTATGACCCATTTTGTTAAGCTGGCTGATACCGCTTGAAAGGAGA
>JAFYSE010000007.1 GCA_017546665.1 Clostridia bacterium
AAATCACGTTTCTTCTGCTTTCTTCCGATGTAAGCATAGTTTCCGCTCTTCATAACTGCCTGTTTTGCAGTTCTGAAAAGTTTGCTCTTTGAGCCATAGTAACCCTTAGCGAGTTTTAATACTTTATTTCTTCTTTTGCGAGTCATCATCGCACCTTTAACACGTGCCATTTCTCTTTACCTCCGATATAGTAGATACGTTTGTCAATTATTTATAAGGAATAAGACGTTTAATCTGTGCTGTATTTGTCTTATCAGCAACAACTGTCTGACGAAGTCCTCTTTTTCTCTTTGTGCTCTTCTTTGTTAAAATGTGAGACTTGTTAGCGTGTGCTCTGATTGGCTTGCCGTTCTTTGAAAGCTTAAATCTTTTTTTAGCTCCGCTATGTGTTTTAATCTTTGGCATAATAATATCCTCCTAATTATAATCTCCTGTTTTACTTTGTTCCTTTAGGTGAAAGGAACATAAGCATCTGACGACCTTCAAGCTTTGCAGGTTTGTCAACATTACCTAATTCTTCAACAGCAACTGCGAAACGGTCCATAATTCCGTTACCAAGATGAGCGTGAGCCATTTCACGACCTCTGAAGCGGATTGAAACCTTTACTTTGTTACCTGCTTTAAGGAATTTAAGGGCATGGTTTACCTTTGTATCAAAGTCATGAGTATCAATGTTTACGGAAAGTCTGATTTCCTTTGTTTCAATAACCTTCTGATTCTTCTTTGCTTCTTTTTCTTTCTTTGCCTGGTCAAAACGATACTTGCCGTAGTCCATAATCTTACAAACCGGTGGCTGTGCGTTAGGGGCAATTTTCACAAGGTCAAGACTGCGTTTTTCTGCTTCTTTAAAAGCATCCTTTGCAGACATGATTCCAAGTTGTTCACCGCTTTCGGTAATAACTCGAACCTCTTTGTCACGAATTTCTTCATTGATTTGCAATTCTTTGGTACTGATAAATAAACACCTCTCAAAGCCCGTAGGCGAAATTAAAAATGCGGACAGAAATTCTGCCCGCACCATTACAAATCAAACTTTTTTAGAAAGTATTGACCGGTCAACTCGAAGCCGACGGGTGAGAACACAATTACTGTTCTGCTTTATTTTGCTCTGTTATTATAACACAAAAAATCTGATTGTCAACAGTTTTTTTAAAGTTTTTGTGTTATCCTCTCATTTGACAATGGCATAAGAAAATGATATATTTTATTATAGTAAAATATATACATTATAATGACAAATGGAGTGTTTTTATGAGTTACAAAATCCATAACCCTTACGAGAGTGTAACTTCTCTTTTAGGAAATGAAGATAATCACTACAAAACCAATCTTCACACTCATTCTACATACAGCGATGCAAACGACACAATGACAGATATGATTAAAGGCTTTTATGACCTTGATTTTGATATTGTTGCCTTTGCAGAGCACGGTATTTTGGGTAAACCTTGGAACGAAAAACCAACTCATATTCCATTTTTCAATTTCCAATATCTCTGGCATGGACAACGCAGTTATCTTACAGAGGAGCAATATAAGGCCATCAAAAATGGTACCTACAAAACTGAAAAAGGCTTAAGAACAAAAAAACGTGGACTTAACGACGTGCCAAATGCTATTGAGTGTAATATGTTCACTATTATGAAAAACCACGTTAACGGATATTTCACCGATAATGCTTATGAAGGTGTTCAAGGGCTTGAGTTTGACTATGAAATTCCACTTGAATTAATTGAAAAAAGTGGTGGTATTTCCCATATCAACCACCCAACGGATTTGTTGCGTTCATGGGAAAGACTTGACTGTGCCGACAAGCCTGAAAATATTCATTTCTTTGCAAATCTTATTAACAAATATCCGTCCTGTATGGGTATTGAAGTACTTAATATGAAGGATATTCCAAACCGTTGCGACAGAATACTTTGGGATAATCTTTTAAAACTTCTTACACCACATGGACGCAAAGTTTTCGGCTTTGCCAATAGTGATGCTCATCAGGTTGACCAGATTGACACAGCATTTATGGATTTTATTCTTCCAGAGTTTTCACTCGACACACTTCGTAATGCCATGGAAACAGGCACATTCTTCTCAATGGCACGATATGCAAAGAATGAACTTGGTGAAGATTTTGTAGGATATGGCCCTACCCCAAAGGTTGTGGGAATCTCAGTTGATGACGATAAGGACACAATTACAATAAAGGCTACTAATTGCAATGTCGTTGAATGGATTGCAGACGGAAAAATAATCAAGACCGAAGCAATAGAGAATGACGGAGAAATGGTTTCAACTATCCCACTTAATGAATATAGCGACAAGATTTCCTGCTATGTACGTGCTCAATTCAAGGGGCAGGGCGGAATCTGTATGACACAGGCGTTTATTCTTGATGACGGCAATATGGAAAGTCTTAAACAACCCATAATTGTGCCTGAGCTTTCTGAAAAAGAGCAGAAAAAGAGAAAATTTTATAGCAAAAAACTTGGCGTTGTTTACGGAAAGATAATGAAGAAGATGTAAAAACAGGACACTGGCATAGACGCATTGTAAAAAATACGCTACTTTCTTTTTGGAGCAGATTTTTCGTAAGGCAATGTGGTGAAGACGAAGCTGTATGAATATACCGCGAGTCGCACGCCACGAAGTATTACGGAAAATATGCAAAAAAGATGTTGACAGTTGACTTTTGGTGTTGTATAATACACACTGTATCCCAATGTACAAGGGAGGGATTTTTAATGAGTCAGGTAAAAGTTAAAGAAAACGAGTCCTTGGAAAGTGCTCTCAGAAGATTTAAGAGACAGACATCTCGTGACGGCGTAATTCAGGAAGTACGCAAAAGAGAGCATTACGAAAAGCCTTCTGTTAAGAGAAAGAAGAAGTCTGAGGCTGCACGTAAGCGTAAGTTTAAATAATCTTTCGCTTTGCGGAGCTATGTTTTAAAAACGCAAGTGGGCATCCATTGACGGATTGCCCACTATTTTTTTAATCAGCAAAAAACAAGGAGTTTATTATGGTTTCACCAATGCCTAAATACAGATATCGTTCTGTTCTTGATATTACAGTTGAAGATTTGCGGAAAATGGGGGTAAAAGCAGTTGCCCTTGATATTGATAACACAATCTGTAATGACGGAAAAACAAATTGCATTGACGGACTTGACCTTTGGCTTAAAGAAACACAGGAGTCGGGAATTAAGGTTATGATTATTTCAAACGCTATGCCTCGTCGTCCTAAAATTGTTTCAAAGGCTTTGGGGTTACCCTATATAGCAAGTGCAAAGAAACCAATGCCCCACACTCTCGTTCAAGGTGCCGATATGATGGGTGTGGAAATCAATGAGTTTGCTATGGTCGGTGACCAAATTTTTGCCGATGTTATGGCTGCAAACGCTTGTGGTGCTATCTCAATTCTTGTTGATGCACTCCCCGGGAAAACACGTTTTCCGATTTTCTATGCTACACGACGTAGAAAATCTGCTCCTATAATTAAAGAATTTGAAAAAACACATGGATATGGTTACTATGATTAAAGATTTACAAAAATTAATCGCTGAAAAGGGCAAGGGATATTGTGCCTTAATCATCTCCCCTGAAAATCGTAAGTATTTCACGGGGTTTGACTCATCTGACGGCTTTTTATTGGTGTCAACTGACCGTTCAGTTTTTATTACTGACGGAAGATACATTGAAGCTGCCGAAAAACAAATCACTAATAGTGAGGTTATGCTTTTAGGCAAAACTTATCCCCAGATTGCAGAAATTTTAGGTGAAATGAAATGTAAGCATCTTCTTGTTGAATCAACAAGAATGACTGTATCTACATATAATTCACTTAAAGGTGTACTTAAAAATGTCAGCATTTCAACGGATACCACTCTCGATACTCTTATAAACACTCTCCGTTCAATAAAAACGGAAAATGAAGTTGAAAGCATTGTTAGAGCTCAGAGAATTGCCGAGGATGCTTTCTGCCATATACTTAAATATATAAAGGTCGGCGTTACCGAAAAGGAAATCGCACTTGAACTTGATTTCTTTATGCTTCGTAATGGTGGTGAAGGACTTTCCTTTGAAACTATTGCGGTAAGTGGTAAAAACTCATCAATGCCACACGGAGTACCAAGCAATAAGAAGATTGAAAATGGTGATTTTATCACAATGGACTTTGGTACAATCATAAATGGCTATCATAGTGATATGACAAGAACTATTGCTGTTGGATTTGCTACTGACGAGATGAAAAACGTTTATGACGCTGTACTTAATGCACAGGTTAACTGCCTCAACAACATAAAAGCAGGTGTTCCCTGTAAAAACGGAGATGAGTTTGCTCGTTCAGTTATTCGTGATGCAGGCTACGGACAATATTTCACTCATTCAACCGGTCACGGTGTTGGCGTGGAAATTCACGAATTCCCCAACCTTTCCCCTGCTTCGGACAGTATTTTACAGATTGGTAACATTGTAACTGTTGAGCCGGGCATTTATATTCCTGAAAAATTCGGTGTACGCATTGAAGATATGGCATATATCACAGCTGATGGTTGCAGAAATCTTACCAATGCGCCAAAAGACTTGATTATTTTATAAAAAGTGCAGTCAATATTGCACCAACTCCTGCCGAGGCTGCCATTTCCAGAAAATACAGCACTCGGCTTTTTATTTTTTGTTGTCTTGTTTTCGGAATAGTGGTTGTTTTAAACGCCGAAATTACTGCCTTGGATTTAAGCTTTTTCTCGCTTTCTCCGCTGAATTCCGGCTTTACAAAAAACAAAGCCTTTTCAAAGTATTCACAACCCGTTTCGTGAATTTCAAGTACTTGACGATTGACACCTTTTACCATAATTTCATCCTCACAAGATTTTTGTTTATATTATGGTTTTATCATTGGTTTTTTAGTCATTTTTATACTACTTTTTATGCACTTTTTTACAAGTATTTTTGTCAATATGGGATTTTTACCAAAAATTATTACGAAGGATTTTATACAAATAGTATAAATAACTTTTCAACATTTTTGTTGAAAACTCTGTTGAAAATGTTTATAACTTGCCCTGATTTCGTATGTTTTAGTAGGGTTTCACCCCTTTTTCGACAGTCAAACAAAAAAATTGTTAAAAGATTGTCAAATACAATTTGTTGTAAATGCTTGACAGTTTATACAGAATGGAGCATATCATATTCAGTTTTTGTCTAAAATTTTTGTGCATTTTCACATTATCAATTTTAGATAGAATTTTTTATTATTTTTGTCTATTTTGCAAAGGAATTTATTATGAATAATATTTATCGTATCCCCTGCCCAAAAACTTTTAGCCTTTCACTTTGCCTTGACTGCGGTCAGGCATTCCGTTGGACCAACAAGGATAATATCTGGCAAGGTGTGGCGTATGGAAAATATATAGAAATTGAGCAAACCGAAAATGAAATAATATTTTATAATTGTACGGAGAAAGACTTTAAAGAAATTTGGGCAATCTACTTTGACCTTGATTGCGATTACGAAAAAATTCTATCATCCTATGACGATAAGCATCTCAAAACAGCAGTCAGTAAATATGACGGTATAAGAATTCTCCGTCAAGAGCCTTGGGAAGCACTTTGCTCCTTTATCATCTCTCAAAACAATAACATTCCACGAATCAAAGGTATTATCCATCGGCTTTGTGAAGAATTTGGTGATGGCGAAAGTGGTAAAAAATCATTTCCCACAGCTGAAAGACTATCAAAGCTCACTGCGGAAGATTTAGCACCATTAAGAGCCGGTTTCCGTGCAAAGTACATAATTGATGCAGCACAGAAAGTGACAAGTGGTAAAATTGATTTTAATAAAATCCAAGAAAATCCCATCGATTTCGGCAGAGAAGAATTGCAAAAAATAAAGGGTGTTGGTGCAAAGGTTGCAGAGTGCACATTACTCTACGGGTTTCATAAAATTGATGCTTTTCCTGTTGATGTGTGGGTAAAAAGAATTATGGCAGAAATGTATCCGAATGGTCTTCCAAAATGCACAAAAGGCACAGAAGGGATTGCTCAACAGTACCTTTTCCATTGGAGAAGAATGCAGGATAGATAAATTTTGTCTGTATGTTTGACAATACCATCATTTTGTGCTATTATACACGAGTCTTATATAGGTTATACCCTGTCCTTGGGGCAGGTGAAAAAGGAACCCCCGTCGGTTAATCCGATGGGGGTTTAGGTTTTTATATAGATTTTTCAAAATTAATGTTCAACCCAATCTCTTGAACGTTCAACTGCACGAAGCCATCCTTTATATCTCTTTTCGCGTTTTTCCAAATCCATCTTTGGTTCAAACACCTTGTCAACTTCGCGAATCTTTTCGATTTCTTCAGTGCTTTTCCAGAAGCCCACTGCAAGACCTGCAAGGTAAGCTGCACCAATAGCAGTTGTTTCAACCATTTTTGGTCTGTTAACATTTGTTCTAATCATATCTGCCTGAATCTGCATCATAATATTACTTACAGATGCACCACCGTCAACACGAAGTTCAGAAAGTTCAATATCGGAATCCTGTTTCATCGCTTCAAGCAAGTCCGTCATCTGATATGCTATTGCTTCCAATACGCTACGACAGATGTGTGCAGCATTAGCACCACGAGTAAGCCCAACGATTGTTCCGCGAGCATACATATCCCAATATGGAGCACCAAGGCCTGTGAATGCAGGAACAAAATATACTCCATTAGCGTTTGGAACACTTTCTGCAAGCTCATCACAACGACGAGCAGACGGAATGAGTTGTAAATCATCACGAAGCCATTTAATTACTGAACCTGCATTAAATGCAGAACCTTCAATTGCATATGTAACCTTTCCGTCAAGTCCCCATGCAACACCTGTAACAAGATTATTCTTTGACTCAACTCTCTTGTCACCGGTATTCATAAGCAAGAAACAACCTGTACCGTATGTATTCTTTGCCTGACCCTTTTGGAAACAACCCTGACCGAAAAGTGCAGCAGGTTGGTCACCGATAGCACCTGAAATAGGCACACCTGCCAGCTCCTCAATACCCATAACACTCTTTGCTACCTTACCATAAACCTTACTTGATGGTTCACAGGTTGGGAGCATTGACATTGGAATACCGAGCTTTTCGCAAAGATATTCATCCCAACAAAGTCTATCAACATCAAAAAGCATTGTTCTTGATGCATTTGAATAGTCAGTAATATGTACTGCACCACCTGTAAGATTCCAGATGAGCCATGTTTCAACTGTACCAAAAAGAAGTTGACCTTTTTCTGCTAATTCTCTTGCACCCTCAACATTGTCAAGAATCCATTTAATCTTTGTTGCGGAGAAATATGCATCCACAACAAGTCCGGTGTGGTCTTTTATGTATTGTGTTAACTCTTTGTCTGCCTTAATTTTTTCGCACATATCGGCTGTTCTTCTACACTGCCACACAATTGCATTATAAACCGGTTTGCCTGTTGACTTATCCCACACAATTGTTGTTTCACGCTGATTTGTAATACCAATTGATGCAATATCATCAACTGTCGCCTTGCTTTGTGCAATTACCTCCATAACGGACTGCAACTGGGAAAACAAAATTTCCATTGGATTATGCTCAACCCAACCTGTATGGGGGTAAATCTGAGTAAATTCGTGTTGTGCCTTATAACAGATGTTTCCACTTCTGTCAAAAAGAATAGCACGTGAACTTGTTGTTCCTTGGTCCAATGCCAAAACATATTTTTTCATTATATAGCACCTCGCATATAATCCCTTTTTATTTTTTTGCTTGTTTTTTTACTTTTGCATCATCAATTAGGTTGTATAAACCTTGCCAATGGAAAACCCTGCGCTTAAACCAAAGTGAAGACGCATGTTTATATATAAATGACGGGCACGCCTTTTTAATTGAAGCGTATTTCACTTTATAAACATCAAGCAATTTATAGTAATCGTTTGCCTTGTGTAAAAATGTTGCAAAGGAAGGATATCCTTTCTCAGCCCATGCATTTTCTGCCATAGCACCAAGTCGTGGAAATGTAAGAAATTCTAATCGTTTCATATTTGGCACATATTCTGTCCACATCTGTGCTTCAATACCCCAAGTTTCCGTGTCATCATCAGTTAATGCACCACCATCTTCACAAACCATTTTAAGAGTATTCCAGCCGTATGGAAAGTCAAAATAATATGGATAACAATGTGTGTTTATAAGCTTTCTACCACGCTTTAATTCATTTTCAATTAATTCCTTATCGTCACCCATACCACAAACTGTCCAAGCAATATCAGGGCTTAAATTTTGAGAATTTTCTATTTTGTCATAGCTCCACATTGCGGAAGCATAGCCCTTTGATTTAAGATATTCATCCACCTTTGTCATAAATAACATCTGCAAGTCATTTTCGTCACGAAGTCCATTTTCTTTAATAGCCTTTTGACAATCAGGGCATAACTCCCAACGCATTTTAACTGCCTCGTCACCACCAATGTGAATAATCTTATCTGGGAACAATTCAATCAATTCATCAAGCACATTATAAACGAATTCGTATGAAGTTTCTTTTCCTGCACAAAGAATATCGTGCTTAACACCCCAATGAGTTGCAACCTCAAGATTTCTAGCAAAACAAGAAAGCTCTGGATAACAAGAAATTGCAGCAACCATATGGCCAGGTATATCAAATTCAGGAATAACCTTAATTTTTCTCTCGTGACAATATGCGACAATTTCTTTTATCTGGTCTTGTGTATAATAACCACCATGAGGCTTGTGATTAAAGTTTGTATGACTTCTCATTGAACCTTTTTCAGTTAAAAGTGGGTATTTCTTAATTTCAACACGCCAACCTTGGTCTTCTGTCAAATGCCAATGCAACACATTAAGTTTGTGTAGTGCCATTAAATCAACAACTCGTTTAACATCTTCAACAGAGTAAAAATATCGACCACAATCAAGCATATAGCCACGATATGAAAAACGAGGGTAGTCTGTAATTTCTGTATATGGAATTTTACCCTCCGTCTGCAAAAGCATCTGCTTTAATGTCTGCAATCCATAGAAAAGTCCATTTTCAGTTTTTGCATTTATAAAAACTCTACGATTTTCGCATTTGATTGTATAGCCTTCATCATGCTCAATAGATTCGTCGAGTTTTAAAATAATGCTTCTTTCTTCGCCTGTGTCCTCGTGCATAATAATTTTTTTGCCGAATTGTTTTTTTGCAAAACTTATTATATCGGCAACAAAGGGATAAGGTGAAATAGTAGTCCCTGTGTGTAATGTAAATCCTTTTTTACTCTGATTTATAATCATATTGACCGGTTGTGGAATTATGTTAAACATATTTTCTTCTCCATAAAACATAAAAATCATTTATACATATTGATTTTATCACAAAATCTTATTATCTACAACAAAAATAGTATATATTTTTCTCTTGAAATTGTGTCGTATATATAGTATAATTACTTGACTAAATAAATTTGCCTTAATTCAGTCGTGTGCCGTGTGGGTCCTGTGCGGCGAAGCGCCGTGAACCATGTCAGGCGGGGAACCGAGCAGCATTAAGCGGTTTGCATCGGGCGCCACAGTCTGCCTGCACGACACATGACTGAGTTAAGGCATTTTTGATATGAGTACTCACCATCCGGTTTTGTATTCAAGGGGGAAAAGTTATGTATCGTGCTTTTTATCGAAAATATCGTCCGTCAACCTTTACTGATGTGGTTGGTCAGGAGCATATTACAAAAACACTTGAAAATGCCGTGAAAACAGGCAAAACAAGTCACGCATATCTTTTTACCGGCTCTCGTGGAACCGGCAAGACCTCCTGTGCAAAAATACTTGCAAAGGCAGTTAACTGTATTGACTCCCATGACGGAAACCCTTGTAATAACTGTGAAATCTGTAAGGGCATTGATTCCGGTGCAATTCTTGACATAATTGAAATCGACGCTGCATCAAACAATGGTGTGGATAACATTCGTGATTTAAGAGAAGAAGCAAACTTTACACCTGCTAATGCAAAATATAGGGTTTATATTATCGACGAGGTGCATATGCTCTCAATCGGTGCTTTTAATGCACTTCTTAAAACCCTTGAGGAGCCACCAGCACACGTAATTTTTATTCTTGCAACTACTGAAGTGCATAAATTACCATCAACCATTCTTTCTCGTTGTCAGCGATTTGATTTTAAGCGAATTCCACCCGAAGCAATAGCAGAAAGACTTAAAGAAGTTTGTGTGAAAGAAAATCTGCAAATTTCTGATGATGGTGCTATGCTTATTGCCCGAATCGCTGACGGCGCTATGCGTGATGCACTTTCACTTCTTGACCGTTGTTCATCACACGAAGGCTTAATTGATTCTGCAGTTGTTGCAAATAGTGCAGGTCTTGCTGGACGAGAACATATTTTTGAACTTTGCGACTGTATTCTTGAAAAGGATGCTGCAAAGGCATTGGAGGTTGTGAATAAGCTCTACAACGATTCCTGCGATATGGAAAGACTCATAACTGAGCTTACAAGTCATTTCAGAAACCTTATGGTTTCAAAGGCTGTTAAGAATTTTCAGGATATGATTATCTGTTCACAGGGCGAAATCGAGATTATTCGTCAGCAGAGTGCAAAAACAACTCTTGCGACAATTATGTCATGTATTGATGTGCTTACTGCATCTGCATCCACAATGAAACAGGGTGCAAACAGAAGAACAAGTGCAGAGCTTTGTATTATTCGTCTTTGTACACCAAGTCTTGACAACGATATGAATGCTATTCTTCGTCGTCTCAGTGAGCTTGAAAATGCAGTTGCATCAGGTAAAATTACTGTAAGGGCAGAAACTCCTGCTCCTGTAAAAGAAGAAAAAGTTGAAAACACAACAAAACCAGTTGTTGAAGAAAATACAGAGCCACAAAAGGAAGAAATGCCACTTCCCGAGCCACCACCTGCTCCACAAGAAGAAAAAACTGTTTCTAAAAACACAGGAACTGTTCCTTTCGGCAGTTGGCCGGAAGTTCTTGAAAAGCTTTACGCTCAGGATAAGAGCCTTATTGCAATGCTTACAGGTTCAAGTGCATTTATTCATCAGGATAAGTATTTACTTATTAAAGGTTCCCCTGTTCTTGAACTCTATCTTAAAACAGGTGACTATTCCAAAACAATAAAAGCTGCCGTTGCAGAAATAACAGGCAGAACATATACTCTTGCAGTTTATAACAACAAGCAAGAGCAACCACAAAACAATCCACTTTCTGACCTTGTATCAAAGGCAAAAAGTCTTGGCGTAAAAATCGAGGAGGAATAAAAAATGAAAGCAAGAATCCCAAATCAAGGCGGTCAGGCAAATATGATGAAACGCCTTCAGCAAATGCAGGAAGATATGGCTCGTGTTCAGCAGGAATGTGAAGAAGCTGAATACAGTGCATCTGCAGGTGGCGGAGCTATTGATGTTACAGTTAATGGTAAACATCAGGTAGTTTCCGTTAAAATTCAGCCGGACGTTGTTGACCCTGAAGATGTAGAAATGCTTGAAGATTTGCTTGTTGCAGCAGTTAACGAAGCAATGAGAAAGGCAGACGAAACTGCAGAAAGAGAAATGGGCAAAATCACAGGCGGAATGAACATTCCAGGACTTGGTTTCTAATTTATTTGATAAAATTGGAGTATAGGCATTATGGCTATTGTATCTCTTGAAAAATTGATTGAAGAATTTCGCAAAATGCCCTCTGTCGGTGTAAAATCGGCGGAGAGAATGGCGTATTATATTCTTGGTCTTGACGATGAAGGTGCGAAAAGTCTTGTTGATGCTATAAATAATGCCCATACTAATATACATACTTGTGATGTCTGTTGCAATCTCACCGAGGGTGAGAAATGTACAATCTGCAGTAATGCAAATCGTGACAATTCAGTAATTTGTGTTGTTGAAAACCCAAGGGATGTTACTGCATTTGAACGCACACACGAGTATAAGGGTACTTACCACGTTTTACACGGTGTTCTCTCCCCTATGAATGGTGTTGGCCCTGATAAAATTCGTATTAAGGAATTAATTCAGAGAATGGCTGATGATAGCGTTAATGAAGTTATCATGGCTACCAACCCCACTGCTGAGGGCGAGGCAACCGCAATGTATATTGCACGTCTTTTAAAACCTATGGGAATTAAAGTGAGTCGTTTGGCTTATGGTATCCCTGTTGGTAGCGACCTTGAATATGCAGATGAGGTAACACTTTCCAGAGCACTTCAAGGCAGAAATTTGTTATAATAGCGTAGTGGCAGGTTTCCACGCCTGCCTTTTCTTAACATCTTGAGAGGAGGAATAATCTTGGCAGAGAAGAATGCAAATACTACAATCGCACAAAATAAAAAAGCTCTCCACGATTATTTCGTAATTGAGAGTTTTGAGGCAGGCATTGAGCTTGTTGGTACAGAGGTTAAATCACTCCGTCAAGGTAAATGTAACCTTAAAGATGCTTGGTGTAGCATCGTTGAGGGAGAAATTTTTGTAAATGGTATGCACATAAGTCCATATGACCATGGTAACATCTTTAATCGTGACCCAATGAGAGTGCGCAAACTTTTAATGCACAAAAAAGAGATTATGCGACTTTTCGGCACAACAAAACAAGATGGTTTAACACTTATTCCATTATCAATTTACTTTAAAAAGGGCAGAGCAAAGGTTCAGGTTGGTCTTTGTAAAGGTAAAAAGCTTTACGACAAACGCGATGTTGCTGCTAAAAAAGAAGCCCAAAGAACTATCGAACGTTCTTTAAAAGAACAAATGAGATAATCAAAATCGGATGCGTCAGCATCCCCTTAGCTATTCACTATTCATTCTTCACTCTTCACTTGAGCGAAGCGAAATATCTGGGGATGAAAGGATTTCGACGGGGATTTTGAACTGCGATAAGCGAGTAGTGGAGTCTGACCACTATAAAACGGACGGTTTATAAAAATAAACGACAAAAACGAAAAAGTACTTCTTGCTGCTTAATTAGCGGCGAGCATTCCCCCGGGAGAACTGCGGCCCGGCAAGGAGTGTCATTTAGCAGTAAATGTGAACGGATAACCGCCTTGTAGTCCGTCACACATCACAGGGCTACCGAAATGAATGCCTGTTTGTCGGCTGTCACGTAGGGAATTTCAGTAGATAAACTACACTCGTAGAAAGTTTCAGGAATAGATTTTCGGACGCGAGTTCGACTCTCGCCATCTCCACCAAAAAATAAAGACCTTTTTAAGGTCTTTATTTTTTATCCAAGCCAAAGGCTTGGTGTGTAATCACGACATCGTCATGTATATAATCGAAAACAACCCCCTCCGAACAATCGGAGGGGGTTTGCAATATTTAATGATTATTAGTTTGTATGATACTTTCTTGCGATTTTCATTGTTGTTGTCTTTGGGAATTCCTCGTCACGAATGAGCATCTTTGTTACTCTCTTAAACGCAGGCATTAAAGCATTTACTTTCTTAACATCTGCATCAATATTATCTCTTGCATCCGGATAATCTTCTTCATTAAGGAAGAATTCACCTGTAATCTTATCGCCTTCCTGATAAACAAGAACTTCCTTAACATAAGGAATGTTATTCATAAGCTTTTCTTCGATTTCTTCAGGTGAAACATTCTTACCATTTGAAAGGATGATAAGATTCTTCTTTCTACCAACCATAAAGAGGAAACCATCTTCGTCAATTCTACCGAAGTCGCCTGTCTTGAACCAGTCGCCATCAAATGCAGCAGCAGTAGCTTCTGGGTCGTTATAATAGCCCTGCATAACATTTGAACCTCTTACGTAGATTTCACCAACGCCATTTTCGTCAGCATCAACAATCTTGATTTCGTTACATTCAAGTGGAGTACCAACGCTACCAAACTTGAATTTAGCAGGGTGGTTACAAGTGATAACAGGTGAACATTCTGTAAGACCGTAGCCATTGAAAACGTCAATACCGATATCGTAAAGTCCCTTTTCATATTTAGGGTCAAGGTATGCACCACCACAGATAATCATATCAAGATTTCCACCAAGATTATCGTGAACCATCTTGAAAATCTTACGACGTTTGTCGATACCGAATTTCATAAGGAGATTACTAATTTTAATGCCCTTTTTGAGCAATTCTTCCTTACCCATTTTACGAGCTGTTTTCCAAATTCTGTCGTAAACTGTTTCAACAACAAGTGGAACACCCGTAAAGTTATATGGCTGGAATTTCTTAATATCCTGCTGAATGTGATTAATACCATCGCAAAGGTAACCCCATTCAGAAACGATATATGTAGCATAAAGACCACTAACCCATGAAAGAGTATGGTGCAAAGGAAGGAAAGCAATAGCGTGACGTCCTGTAAGCACTCGCATTGATGCTGTACAGTTACTTGCAACGTTTCTGTGAGTAAGCATAACACCCTTGCTCTTACCTGTTGTACCTGATGTGAAAACAATTGCAGCCAAATCGTCAGGCTGAATTTCAACCTTATCGAATGAGTCGTCCCCTTCTTCAATTAACTTTTCGCCTGCTGCATAAAATTCATCAAAATCATCTGTACAGAAATATTCCTTTGCCTGAACCTTTCCGTTAGCCTTAACTGTATCAATGAATTTCTGGAATTTATTTGAGTATACAATAGCATCACAGTCGCAACGGATAAGCTGGTCCTCAATGTCTTCATAAGAAAGCTTTGCGTCCATTGGCACAACTACGTTACCTGTAACAATTATTGCATAATATGCAAAGCCCCAATAAATACTGTTGTCTGAAACGATGGCAATTTTCTTGCCTTCTTTAAGACCTTTGCTGATAAAATATGTACTCAAAGTACGGATAAGATGGAATGACTGTTTAAAGTTAAGCTCCTGTAACTGCTTATTACGGTCAAGGAACATAAACTGTTTTCTCTCTCCGCCTCTTTCAGCACCTTTTATTACGATTTCACGTATGGTCTGATAGTCAGGAATCTGAACTGTCGCTTGATTCTTGTGTGCTTTTCTACTCATAGTTAAATTTCTTCCTTTTAACATTATTCATCATATTATCTCTTAAAATTGTTAACAAATTATTAATAAACTATTGAATAATTGTTAATTCCTAAACTATCTGTCGTTTTTCGTCAAAAGTCTATCACACTTTTCTTATTGCAGAAAAGTATAAGTTGTGGTAAAATCCAATTATAAAAACTTCACAATGGAAGAAGGATTATTATGGGAAAGAAAATTATTGTTGCCGGTGGCGGACATGGCGGTATTGCAGCGGGTATGCTCCTTGCTAAAAGAGGTTTTGACGTAACCGTTTACGAAAGAAATGCAAAAGATAAAATGGGATATGATTGGACGGACATCTTTGACAAAAAGGGTTGGTTTGCTATTGACCTTCCTCTTCCTGAAAAAGATAAATATAATCTTAAACAGGATATGACCTTCTATGGTCCTGCTATGGAAACTGCTCTCACTCAACATACGGAAGAAGATAAAAAAGAAATTCAGATGGAGCGTAGCGAAATTTACGCACATCTTATTACTCACGCTGAAAAAGCAGGAGTTAAGTTTGAATATGAACACAATATTGAAGCTCCCATTTTCTATGGAAATCGAGTAGTTGGTATTAAAACAGCTAAAGGCAATTTCTTTGGTGACCTCACAATTGACGCTTGTGGCATCAATTCACCTGTAAGACGTGCTATGCCCGAATCAACAGGCATTCAAAATAGTTCAATCGAATACGAACAATTCTATGTTTACAGAGCATTCTTCAATAAGGCTGCTGAAGTGGAAGAAAAGGATAAATTCAAGCTTATTCTTCTTCCCAACAACGAGCTTGGAATCTCTTGGATTGCAACTGAAGAAGAACACACTGACGTGCTTATTGGTCGTTTCCGTAAATTTGACCGTGAATACGCACAGAGCCAGGTTGAAATACTGAGAAAGGGTAATCCAAGTATCGGCACAGAAATTTTTCGTGGCGACGATTTTGCAATTATTCCTGTACGTCAACCTTTGGGTGTTCTTGTGGCAGACGGATATGCTGCCATCGGTGACAGTGGATTTATGACCGTTCCCGTTATCGGTTCAGGTATTGCAAACTCCTTTAAAGCTGCAAAAATCCTTGCAGATGCTATTTCCAACGACACAAGTTATTCTTACAGTGCCGAAACTCTTTGGACTTACCAAAAGAATTTCTACAAGCAAATCGGTGCTGCATTAGCTCCACTTGCTTGTGTTAAATTGCTCCTTACAAGACTTCAAGGTCCTGAACTTGATTACATCTTCGCAAAGGGTATTCTCAATGCAGAAGATATGACTATTGATGCTGACTCTACAAGCCTTGGTGCTATGTTTGAAGGTATGACCATTGAGGATATTAAGACTAAATTAAGTGGTCTTGTTAACAACAAGGTCGTTCTTGGTAAGGTTGTTAAAATGGGCTTGCAGTTAGCAAAAGCAACTGCTATTACTGCTGCTATGCCACAGAAATACGACAGAAAAGCAATTCTTAAATGGGTTAAACAGTATAACGCTTGTTTCAAGCACTAATTTAACACAATATTTAAGGGACAGAGATAATCTCTGTCCCTTTTTATTTTAGTCGATAATCCCAAAATCTCTTAACTTATTCAGAAATTCGGCAATATCCTTTTCTGCTGTTTCTTTGCCGATTTCATATTCATCAAGCATCTTTTCAACAAGTTCCTCTTCCGATTCAACCAAAGTGAGGTTTTTCCAGATGAAAGCACCTGTTTCTGTTACCACAAAAAGCCCATTCAATTCAAGGACGGCATTTGCACCTGGTACCAAGATGTTTTCTCCAGCGATTTCTCGAAGTATCATTTCTTTTTTTATTTTCATACAACTCTATTCCTTCAATTCCCTTTCTAATAACCTACAGATGTTTTCACTAACCTTACAAATATATTCCGGGACTTGGTCAAAATATCCTGTTTCTGCATAACACATAGCTGCACACGCATTACAATTTTTGGTAAATTTACATTCAATACATTTTTTTGGCAAACGAATATCCTTAACCTCTGCAACGAGTTCCTGCCAAGCTTTTTGAAATCCGAGTTCAAAAATATCCAACTTGATTTTTGGTAACATACCACAAGCCTGCATTTTTCCATCACTTGTTATCCAATATGCAGCCCTTCCTGCACGGCACGATACTCTATCGCATTTTTCTGTGCCCTGTCCGTTAAGAAGCATCTTGGCCCTCTCGCTAAAATCGTAATTTCTAAAACGATATTTTTCACAATTTACAGTACATTCTGCCGCTTCAACAGCAGTCATTCTGCCTAAATTTTCACCAAAGGCCTTATCAAGACGCACTTGTGGATAGGCATACGCTGTTGTACTGATTGGAACACCAAGTTTTTCTGCAATATCTATTATTTCTTTGTACTGGTGATTGTTTTTGTCCGTAAAAACAGTATTCAATTTAACAGAAACCCCAATTTTTACAAGCTCTTTAATGTTCTCTATCACCTTTGAAAAGGCATTTATTTTACACAACTTTTTATAGGTTTCCTCATCTGAACCATAAAGGGAAATATTCACCCTTGATGGTGGATATTGTCTGAACAAATCAAAATATTTATGTAAAAGACTTCCGTTTGTGTTTATGGAAATCATGAACCCCATTTTTTTAAGTTCAGTATATAAATATGCAAAATCTTCACGAATTAACGGTTCTCCACCTGTTAAAAGAAGAAACAATGTCCCTGCTTCTTTAGCGTCCTCTGCAACCTTTAGCCATTGTTCAGTTGTAAGTCCATCCGACTTATGACAATCATCGTGGACATAACACATTTCACAATTAAAATTACAACGAGACGTAAGTTCAAAAGTACCTGAAATAGGAATCTCATTTTTTATTGCCTTTGAATGAAGATAGGTAGATAATTTCGGCTCTGTGCTCATATCCCTAACTCCTTTCTCAGGCATTCAACTGCCGTTTTATCTGGCAAACAATCAAACTTGTAAACAGGTGTGCTATTACAGATTTTTTCAATAACTTCAACAGTTTTTCTTGATGCCTTTTCTCTCATACCATATCGATAATTCCCTTGCATCAAAGAAATAAAGGCTTCCGACCTGTCCATTATTCGTAAAGTGTTTTTTTCTGCTTGTCCTAAACAAACAATAGCTTGTAACGGTGCAGATTTGTTTTTACAAATGTTTGAGGAGCCGGAAAAGGGCAAGCCCCCCACCATGGCAATATCCTTATCAAAAGTAATTAGTGCTTTGTCACCATTGATAGTTTCTGCGTCGGCAAAAATCTTCCACAAATCTGCCTGTGTTGATTTTCCTACTCCACAAGGTGCAGTAAAAAGAATCATTTTATCATCCTTCATAACCACAGATGCATGAAGGACAACGCCATTATTCTCTGAAATTATTTCTTCAAAGCCTGAAAGATTAAATATAATTCCATCCCAAAGCTTTCCACGATATTCTTCTAAAACCTGCACGCATACAACTTCACCGTCACAAATACGACAGGCAAAATAGCCTTCTTTTCCGTGGTGCTTATACCAACAAAAACTCTTTTCACCTTCTGCTTTAAATGCAACTTCCTCTCCGGAAACTGTTTTTTCGTCAACTTCTGGCAATTCGGTTACATATTTAAAAGTAACTGTGTTAGTTGGTTCATCGTCACAAAGAAATTGAACAAACGGTTGCTCATTCGGAATTTCTTCAGGTGTTATTATTTGAATTACTGTATCAAAAAATCTGTACTTTTTACTTTTCATATGTCACAAACATAATTCTACTAGTTTCTTTTTTATAGTGCTGAGACAAAACTCGAGTTTGCTCTCCCTTTTTCAGGCCATCAACGCGAACTCTATATGTTGTCCCCTCAACATAAACTCCATCAATTACAGTTTTATAATAAACGTAGATGTCTCCCTTTATATTCTTGTTAGAGATGTTTTTAATGGAGATTTCTCCATCTTCACCGTCTATTTCAAAAGTGTCTGTGTGACGCAAGAGTGTTTCAGAGAAAATAGCCTTTTCACTGATTTCCCAACCATAATATCTTGCATTCTCATTAAATCTAACACTATTTTCGCATTTGAGCACCATTGTTGCTCCTGCGGTTAATGTTGTTATAGAAAATTTTGCAGTATTATAACCATCAGCAACCTCTAAAACAGCATATTGAACATCAAAATCGGCTACATTTCTTACTAAGACGGTTAATATGCCCTCAGATTCACCGATACTGATAATTTTAAGCCAACTGTCAACAATTAAACCAACCTGAGAATCCTCGGTTTCCTTAGACTCAAAGTCGGCAATCTGACTCATCTCAATTTCCTCTGTTATAACAGGAATTTTGTTATCAGGTTCGTCTGGAATATGAGTGTCCTTATTACAAGCACATAAAAGTGCAACGAGAGATACACACAAAATTATAGAAATAATTTTTTTAAATAAAATCATAATGTTTCCTTAAAAGTAACGGAGTTCCCCACTATATGACGAACTCCGTTAATATTTTTATGAGTGTAATACGTTCCAGTTTGCCACAGGAATATCGTAACAAACACTGTCGTTTCCACCAACAGGGGTTGTGTCACAAGGTGAAGTTGCCCCATCTGCAAAAATCAAGAATCCCGAGTCTGGGTCTTCAACAGGACAAACATATTGTGCAAATTTTGACCCTAATAATGCGCAAGAGGCAGCAATACTTGTGGAAAGTTGGAATGATTCATATGCAATTTGTGGTTTTATATATGGTTTTTTCATTGTCATATCCTCCCTCATTCCAAATTTTAAACCATCCACTTAAAGAGGTTTCTAAAAAGTGCAACAAGCTTCTGAATCCAGCTCTTAATCTTTGCGAAAAAGCTTTCGTTGGTAGCTGAGTTGTTATTGTCTTCATCATTATTGCCATCATCAGGTGTAATGTTATCATCACCAACAACATCATCGTCTGTAATGTCGTCATCTGTATCATCAGCCACATCACGTATAGCCATCATTGCATATGCCTCGGTGATTGTTTCTTCTGATGACATAAGTGAAAGTTCATCAGCGCCTTCTGGAACAACTATTTCATAGTGTCCGAACTGATTTTCTCCCGTGAATGTCCACTTCATATTAGTAAGTGAAAGGATGCTGTCATCATCACTTGCATTCTGAAGAACGATTGTTCCTGTTCTATAATAGGTTTCGCCATCAACCTGAACTCTTGTCCACGTAAGGTTTCCATCAGTTGGAAGCATTGAATTAATAACATAGTTCATTTCAGTAGCAGTCTTGAGTTTTAACTCGCCTGACTTGTCACCGTATGTAACCTTAAATGTAGGCTCACCCTTAACACTCTTTGCACCAATCTGAACCTCATCAGGAACAGCATTTGCCCAAATTTCAAAGGCTACTGCTTGACCTGCTGCAAGATAAAGTTCGTTGTTAGGACCTGCAACCTTATACTTTTCAAGGTCATTATCAAGAGCAGGAATACCGTCAATAAAGATTACGCCCTGTTTTTCAGCCTTGGAAAGAGAATCTGCACCGATAAGCACATCCTTAAGTTCAAGGTAGAATGGATGCAACTCATTATCTTCTATATATGCATGGTGAACAAAGTCTTCAGCATCTTGTTCTGCAGGATGATAGATACGGATTGCGTCAACATAAAGGTCAAACTTGCCTGAACCATTATGGTCAAACATTGAAGTGTACATAGGAGTAACAACAACTCTATATTCACCATAGTCAAGGTCGTTAACCTTAATTACAGGAATCTGATAAAGGCTTGTTGTAGTAGTTGTATCTCCACCTACAATCCAACCGTAAGCATATGCATATGCATAAGCTGGGCTTTCTGTTTCTGTTGTTGTAAGAGTACCATCCTCAGCATAATAAGTTGGTGTTTCTGTATATCCATTACCTGAAACATCGAGGTATGTAACTGTACTTGAAACTGATGTTCCGTCAACAGTATAGTATTTTACCTCCTGAGTAGTAACACCTTTTTCACTCTTATAAAGAGGTATATCTGTCTCAGTGAGAGTTGCCTCACCATTTGCATCTGCATAAAGCTGACCGTATGAGTAACCATAATATGTATCAACAACTCTACGTTTGCCTACACGGTCGCCATTTGCATCAAAGATTTCAACATAGAACACGCCTGTTGTGTTATCAGTAACACTGACAACATCAAAACCTGTGCCCTTGAATGTGAATTCAAATGTTGGGCTTGTTCCACCCTTGTTTGAATTGTTATAAAGGTCAACTGTTACCTTGTGTGCGGAGTGTCCACTGTATGTAGTGCAGTTATCATATACACTATCATAACCATAAGCATTTGCTTTGCTGTCACCTGAAAGGTCGTCAGCCTGCTCAGCACCGGTAAAGTCTCCGCCATCGGTCACAACTTCCCACTTACCATAAGTTGCATCTGTCTTGCTTTCACCATCATTAAAGCTTAATCCAAATTCGAAATTATCTTCATAGTAGATAGTTGTTGCAGGAATAAAGTTAATACGCTCATACTGATAGTATGTTGTACCCTCGGCATAAGTCGGGTCGTTATAAATTGAAGCGCAGAAGTAGAAATAGTCACGGCCTGTCATCTGAAGGGTATTCAATGAATATGTTATATTACCCTCTTTTGTCATTATAGCGCTACCGTATTTAAGGCCATCAATATGAATGGTGTCGCCCACTTCATCAAAAGTTTTGGTAAGATTGTCAGGGTCTGAGAAAGTTACAACTGATTCGACCTCGTTATTAGCATCAAGAACGCCAAGGTATTCAATTTCAGCCTCTTTACCCTCTTCTGTGATTGTATCATTACTCTGAACATAGTAATATTCAACAGGAAGACCATAGTCAAGAACCAAAGTCTGGTCCTGAAGAAGAACGTGCTCAGAAGCCTGCTGAAGGTTGAACTTGATTTCGCAGTTTGAGTCTGTTGAACCACGTTCAAGATAATAGAAAGTGAATGTGTGATATTCACCGTCTGTACGAACTTCGTTAAGCTTACGAAGAGCTGCAAGCTCGTCTGCATTCAAATCGCTGTTTTCGTGACCATAAACATAAACAACGTCATTTTCAACCGTACTTTCAACAAGACCGTCTTCAGCATCTACATTCATTGCGTACTGATAAGAAATAGAAGCATCCGTAAAGTTGATAGTCGCTGAACGTGCACCGTGAAGACCGCCGTTATCAAGAACAAGAACATCATCAATGTAAACTAAAACGTCGTCGTCACCTGAGAATTCAAATACAACATCTTCACCGTCGGCATATGTACCTGTAACAGGAATATAGAATTCTGTGCCGAATGTCATACCGAAATGGTAAATAGCACTTTCATTAGAATAAGTTGTTGTGCCTGTCTGATAGTTGAATGGGAAGAAACCTGACCC
>JAFYSE010000022.1 GCA_017546665.1 Clostridia bacterium
AGGTTGTTCTTACAGGTAACAAGCTTGAACAGAAAATGTACTATCATCACACAGGTTATGTTGGTAACATGAAAGAAGTTAAGTATAAGACTCTTATGAAAACAAAGCCAGAGTTTGCAGTAACAAAGGCAATTAAGGGTATGATTCCTGATACAGTAATCGGCCGTGAGGCTCTTACTCGTCTTCGTGTTTACCGTGGTGCAGAGCACAAGCATGCTGCTCAGAAACCTGAAACAAGAGAATTCTAAGAAAGGGAGGCAAAATAAATGTACGAAACAAGTCCATACTTCTACGGTACAGGTAGAAGAAAGAAATCAGTAGCTCGTGTACGTGTTTATGCAGGTACAGGTAAAATCACAGTTAACGACAGAGATATTGACGATTATTTCGGTCTTGAAACACTCAAGCTCATCGTTCGTCAGCCTCTCGCTCTTACAGGCACAACAGACAAGTTCGATATCGTTTGCCGCGTTGGTGGTGGCGGTGTAACTGGTCAGGCTGGTGCTATCCGTCATGGTCTTTCACGTGCTCTTCTTCAGTATGACGAAAACCTTCGTCCAGAGCTCAAGAAGGCAGGTTTCTTAACAAGAGACCCAAGAATGAAGGAAAGAAAGAAATACGGTCTCAAAGGCGCTCGTCGTGCACCTCAGTTCTCAAAGAGATAAAAGACTATATGTATTTTTCAACACTCATCGTTACGATGGGTGTTGTTTTTTTCTTTAAATAGGTGTTGCTATTTGAAAAGTCTTTCATCCCTTTTCGGCCTTCGGGCACCTCGGCATAGCACTCGGTGCTCTTCACTAAAAACAATCCACTGGATTGTTTTCTTAACGTTCAGACAGTTCTCAAAGAGATAAAAGACTATATGTGTTTTTCAACACTCATCGTTACGATGGGTGTTGTTTTTTTACATAGATAAATTATAATTTATCGAACTCTTTTCGTAGGGGTCGGCGTCCTCGACGACCCGCCGTTGGTTTATCTGTAAGGTTGGTTCGGGCTGTCGGGGATGCCAGCCCCTACACATAACACCTCGACAAACTCCCAATTTAATAAATCATTTATATAAAAAATAGGCGTTATGAAAATCACAACGCCTTTAATGCTTTAATTGAATTTATGCTATTTTTGCTTGTTCTTTCTTTGCTCCAATTTTCTGAATGACAAATACAAGAACAATAAGTGCAAGTCCAACTGCATCGGTTATTATACCTGGGATAACCATACAAAGACCACCTGCAAGAGCTAAAATTCTTTCAACCCAAGACATATTCTTGTACATATATCCTTCCATACCGGCAGATATGATGTAGATACCACAAAGTGCTGTAATAACTAAGAGTACAATTTCATACCAAGGTTTATCTGAACCGATGATAAGCATTTCAGGACTGAATGCGAAAATGTAAGGAACAATGAATGCTGTAATTGCAAGTCTTGTAGCAGTAACACCTGTTTTAAGTGGGTTAGATTTAGCAATAGCTGAGCCTGCGTATGCTGCGAGGGCAACAGGAGGAGTAATGTCTGCAACGATACCAAAATAGAATACAAACATGTGTGCTGCGAGAACAGGAAGACTAAGGCTACGCATAAGAATAGGAGCAACCATAGATGCCATAATAACGTAGTTTGCAGTTGTTGGAACACCCATACCAAGAACGATACACATAAGCATTGTAAGTGCTAATGCAAAGATTGGATGAATCTGTGAAGCTGATTGTACCAATGATGAAAGAACATTAGCAAGACCTGTTTGCTGAACCATAGCAGAAATACATCCTGCAACTGCACAAGCAAGAGCAACACCAATAGCATTCTTTGTACCGTTTGCAAGTGAATCGATATAAATTTGAATATCAAATTCCCACTTCTTGTGAACGATTGACTTGATAATACCTTCAATCACTTTCACACCAATAGCAACGAGAATTGCAAAAATTGCAGACTTTGCAGGTGAAAAATGATTCATTGCAACAACAAGCGCAACAACTGGGAGAAGGAGATATCCCTTAGATAAAAGAAGCTTAAAGAAATTAGGAATAGCTTCCTTTGGAAGTCCTTTAAGACCAAGTTTCTTTGCTTCAAAGTGAATCATCATAAAGATACCTGTGAAGTAAAGAACAGCAGGAAGAATTGCGGCAATAGCAATCTGTGCATAGGGGAGACCTGTATATTCAGTCATAAGGAAAGCAGCAGCACCCATAATAGGTGGCATAATCTGTCCACCGGTTGAAGCAGCAGCCTCAACTGCGGCAGCAAATTCAGGCTTATATCCGCAACGTTTCATTGTAGGAATTGTAACTGAACCACTACCAACTGTATTTGCAACAGAGGAGCCTGAATACATACCTTCCATAGCACTTGAAATAACTGCAACCTTTGCAGGGCCACCGATTGATTTACCTGCGATTGAGTTAGCAAGGTCAACAAAGAATGCACCGATACCTGACTGCTCAAGGAATGATGCAAAAATAATAAAGAGAACGATGAAGGATGCGCAAACATTAAGTGGTGTACCGGCAATACCTTCTGTTGTATAGAAGAGTTTGTAAACAATAATTCTCAATGGATTACGGGTTACAACAACGAATGCATAAGCGATAAATGCTGCTGAAACGCATACGATAGGTAAACCTACAACTCGTCTGCAAGCCTCGAATAACAAGAGAATACCGACGATTGCAACAGCAATATCAATTTCATTAATTCTTGATGCTCTGTCAACGATGGCTTGACAATTTATTGCGTAATAGAAAAATGCACCTGAGCCCAATGCGGCAAAAATCCAGTCGTAGAAAGGCACATGATTCAATTTCTTTTTTTCTTTTTTGCGAACAGGGAAGATAATAAAGGCAAACATAACGATGATACCAATGAACCAGGCCATTTTTTGTCTTTCTTCCATTGTGCCTGTCCAGCCGTCGAGCATAACATAAAGGGAGAAAAGCACCATAGCGCCTTTAATAATCTTCTGGAAGATGCCTGAGAATTGACGTGTGTTTGACTCTTTGTCAAATTCTGCCATAATTTTATCAACGTCAACAGCTTCTTCGTCAGCTTCCATAGTAAGTGGTTTTGTGTTTACATCTGACATTAACTATAACAATCCTTTCGTCAGAATTTCGAATGGTGTGGCAATCTCGAAAACAACCTTTGCATTTCTGCCACAAAGGTCACGAAGACTGATTTCCTTGCCATCAATGGTGAGTATGTGGTCGGAAACAGTACCCACAATATATCTTAACGGGTCATAGGTGATATCAAAACCCGTAATGACCATATTTCCGTTCTCATCATAGGTCATGGTCTGACCATCATCGAGTGCAGTTTGTACACCTGCACCAAAGGAGCGATAAGTAGTTGAATAAGCTCTTATTTGCCCATTTTCTATTATATATGTATCCTTTACAGGAGTCTGGTTAACAGAGTGAATAAACTCCACGGAAAACATAAGTCCCTCGTTAGCTTTTTGAGTAATATACCTTGTGCTTGTATCAGAAACATACATAACAAGATAGGGGGAGGACATAAAACTTATTAAAACAGCAGCCGCTGTAATGATTATCATTAAAACGGCTGCAATAATTAACCTTTTTTTAGAAAGAGTCAAGGTTTTTTGGCTCATTATTTAATAGCGCCAACTTCTTTATAGTATTTTTCTGCACCTGGGTGGAATGGAACTGAAATGCTTGAAACAGCATATTCAATGCTCATTTCCTTAGCTTTTGCGTGTTCAAAACTATCTTTGTTTTCATAGATAGCCTTTGTAAGCTGATAAACTGTTTCTTCATCAAGTTCGTTGCTTACGATGAATGTAGCCTTAACAGCAACCGTAGTAACTTCACCTACACCCTTGTATGTGTCTGCTGGAACTGTATAAGCAGCATAGAAGCCATAAGTGCTCTGAAGTTTTGCAAGATGTTCAGCGTCGATTTCTACGAGAACAATACCTGTTGTTGTAGAAAGGTCTGTAATAGCAACTGTTGGAGCACCTGCTGTGCAGAAGAATGCATCAATTTTACCATCTTTAAGAGCATCTGCTGAAGCTTGGAAGCTAAGGTTCTGCTTGTCGATGTCATCAAAAGAAATGTCATAAGCACCGAGAATCTGCTGAGCGTTAAATTCAACACCTGAACCGCTATCACCAACAGAAACCTTTTTGCCCTTAAGGTCAGCTACTGTTTTGATGCCTGAATCAGCACGAGCTACGATTTGACAAACTTCAGCGTAAACAGCACCAAGAGTTGAGAAAGTCTGGATTTTACCATCTTTTTCAAAAAGAGATGTTCCGTTGTAAGCATAGTCCATAACGTCGTTCTGAACGATAGCCATATCAACAACGCCGTCGTCGATGTCAAGGATGTTAGCCTTTGAAGCACCTGATGACTGAACCATAAGCTGAGCACCTGTTTTCTCTTTGAGAACTGTAGAGATAACGTTGCAGAAGCCATAGTATGTACCTGTTGAACCACCTGAACCTACATTGATTTTAAGAGTAGAAAGGTCGCCACCTGTTGATTGGTCGCCCTGCTTGTCACCACAAGCTGTAAAGAAAACAGAAGTGAAAACAAGAATCAATGCAAGAACAACTACTAATCTTTTTTTCATAATAAATCCTCCTATTTTTACATGAATAAATATTTACTCATGATATAAATTTGCTAATATTATACAATGTATTTTTTTAATATGCAAGTATTTACAGTAACAATATTCATTTTTGTTGTATATTATATATAGTATGTCAGTTTTTTCCTTTCAAACTGCTACCAAGAACATCAGAAGTTTCAAAAATTGTAATGAATGCTGAGGGGTCAATGGCAGAAACAATCATTTTTAACTTTGAAATCTGAAATCTGTTTACAACAAAGTAAATAACTGAGCGTGATTTTCCTGAATAATATCCTGTAGCGTGAATCTGTGTAACACCATAACCAAAATTGTGACTTAGAGCATCGCACACTTCTTCCTCCATCTCGGTAACAATCATAACAGATTTTGCTTTGTCAAGACCTTCAACGATAAAGTCAATAGATTTAATTCCCACAGCATAAGTAATAATTGAATAAAGTGGCAACTTCCAACTACTAAAAACAATACCAATAATAACATAGAGAATTACATTATAAATCATTACAAAAGTACCAACGGTTATATTTAGTTTTTTTGCAAAAATTACTGCCATAACTTCAATTCCGTCAATAGCACCACCATAACGGATTGTAAGACCACTACCGATACCTGAAATAAGTCCACCAAATATTGCACAAAGAACTAAATCTTTTCCTGCAAAAGGTGAGGCCTCTGTTACATCAATTGGTAAAATGTCAGTTATTACAAATGATGATAGGGAATAAATAATTACCGCCCAGATGGAGTATATAGTAAATTGCAATCCTTGTTTTTTTAGACCAAACAGAAACAAAGGAATATTAAGAATGACAAGAAATAGGGAAAGAGTAAGATAATTGGGTGTTATTTGCCATAAAAGCATTGATGTGCCTGAAATACCACTGTCGTAGAGATTTACAGGTGCTAAAAACATTGTAACACCAATGGAATTAATAATACCTGCAAAGAAAAGAATAAAAAAACTCTTGATTTTAAGACCTTTTATTTCTTCAATAATCTGATTTTTAAGTTCCTTCATATTAGTTTTCTTCATTATTACCTCCGTGTGCTTTGCTATATATAATAAGTATAGCATAAAATTAAATTATATGCAAACACACTGTTGACTTTATTACTTTAATGTAGTAAAATCATTCACGGTGATAAATTTGGAAAAGAGAAATACATATAAAGCTGCCTATAAAGCGGCTTTTCCACATACAATACCGGTAATGACAGGCTATCTTTTCATTGGTATAGCCTTTGGTGTTATGTTTGCAGACAAGGGATACAATTTTTTGTGGGCAGGACTTATGAGTTTGCTTGTTTATGCAGGTTCAGGACAGTATCTTGCAGTTAATTTTTTTGAACCTTCAGTAAGCTTTCTTCAAGTTATCTTCTTGACATTTATGGTAAATGTACGCCATATTTTCTATGGACTTTCACTTCTTGACAAGTTTAAGGCTTCGGGAAAGAAAAAGCCATATATGATTTTCTCCCTTACGGATGAAACATATTCTCTTTACTTCCTTACGAAAACGCCACCTGATGTTGATGAAGGAAAATTCTTGTTTGCATTATCAACCCTTAATCAATCATATTGGATTATTGGCTCGATAATTGGTGCTTTGGCAGGGACGCTCATTCCATTTAAATCAAAGGGCATAGACTTTGCAATGACTGCATTGTTCATTGTTATCTTTGTTGAACAATGGTTTGAGAAGAAAAATCGTTTTCCAGCTGTTGTCGGAATTGTAGCAAGTTTGATTTGTCTGCTCATTTTCGGTAAGGATAGTTTTATATTACCATCAATGATTGTTATAATGACAATTCTATTGTCAAATCACAGGATTGAAGAAAAGAAGAATAAAACAGAGGAGGTAGAGTGTGATGACTAATCTTCCTGTTTCTTTCTGGCGTTCACTTATTATAATTATATTAGTTGCACTGACAACATTTGCAACTCGTGCAATTCCGTTTATCGTTTTCCCGGAAGGGAAGAAAATACCCAAAGCGGTTGAGTATCTTGGCAAGGTACTTCCACCTGCCGTTATAGGTATGTTGGTGGTATATTGCTTCAAATCTGTCAATCCACTTTCCTTTCCATTTGGAATACCTGAATTAATTGCAGGTGCCGTTGTTGTTATTCTTCACACATGGAAAAGAAATAACCTTTTAAGTATTGGTGTTGGTACTATTTTGTATATGGTACTAATACAATACATATTTGTGTAAATTACATAAACAATTTTTGACGGGAGTTATTCTCCCGTTATTTTTTTTGTGAATTTTTCATAGAAAACACCATATATATAATAGTATAGAAAAAAGTGGGAATATTTTACTGCTTTTATGCGTAAAATACACATTGAGACCCATTGTTTTTGTATAAAAACCGTCATTTTTTGTAACCGTTTTGTAATAATTTAATGATTTTTTAAAAATCTCACAAAAAATGTAAAGTTTATATAAACAAAAACCACAATATATTGGGGTTGAGAACGAGCGTTTGGATATTAAGTCAAAAATTTACTTTGTTTTTTAGTAATTTTACACAAAATTTGATTTTTAAAAAATTTGACTTTTTTTAATCACATGAATATAATGTGCAAGGTCACAAAGCGATAATAACGGTCGTGGTTTAGGTGAGTAGTGTTTTTACTTTTCTAAGTTTAGGAATACTATAGGCCCCCGAAACAAAATTGGGGTTAGCACGGCTTATTAAAGGAGCAGAATGATGAAAAAAGAAAACAAATGGTTTGCAAATACGTCTCGTCGTGTATTGTTACGAGTTGTGTTGCTTGTAGCGGTAATTATTACTGCTATTTGTGCCGGTTCTGTATTTGCTGCCGCAAGTGAGACATACGTAGTTGATATCTATGATGGCTCACAGGTAATCAGAGTCGAAACTTCAGAAATTGAAGCGGAGAAAGTAGTTGCCGAAGTAGGAATTCAATTATCAGAAAAGGATAAGCTCATTCTTGAGTATTTTAATCCTGGAAGAGATAGTAGAATTATTGTTTGCCGAGAAAGTAATGTTACATTAATTTATCCAAACGGTGAAACACACGACACCTTATTTGCAGGTACTGTTGCTGAACTTATCGATAGTGAAGGCGTAACACTTTTTAACGGTGCTTTTTCGAATGTCAACTTAAATGCTGTTGTGACAAACAATTTAGAAATCGTATTATTTGAAGCGAAACCTATTACAATTAATGTTGACGGCGAAAAAAGATCAGTTAAATCAGTTGCTAAAACTGTTGGCGATTTGTTGAAGGAACAGAATATTGTTCTTGATAGTGATGATGAGGTTGTTCCATCACTTGACACAGAACTTTCTAAGGATATGATTGTTGATGTTCTTCGAGTTGACTATGTATCTCGAGAAGCAGAAGAATCAGTAGCTTTTGAAACAGAAACAATTAAGTCTGCATTATACTCATTGGGTACTACAAAAGTAACTCAGAAGGGTGTAGATGGTTTAAAGACAGTTGTATATAAGGATAAAATTGTAAACGGACAGGTGTCATCATCAACTGTTGTTACAGAAACAGTTGTAAAAGAGCCAGTTAAACAAATTGCAACAGTTGGTACTTTTGTAAGTACATCAAGCCTTGGCAATGGTAAGATTGAAAGAAATGGAAAACCAATTTCTGAACTTTCATTACCATCTAAATACACAATCGGTGAAAATAATGTTCCAACTGAATACAAATACACAATTTCAGGTAGAGCAGCAGCTTATTGTATTCCTGGTGGTATCACATCAACAGGTAAACTTGCAAAACCGGGCTATATCGCAGTAAATCCAAAACAGATTCCATACGGAACAGAAATGTGGATTGTATCAAATGACGGTGTTGTTTATGGCTACGCTATTGCCGCTGATACAGGTGGATTTGTAAAACACGGATATTTCACATGCGACCTTTTTATGAATACTGAAGACCAATGTATTCTTTGGGGCGATAGAGGCGTTACAATTTATGTTCTTTAAAAATTAGGACTCATTTGAGTCCTTTTTTTATTGCTTTTTTATGCTGTTATGGTAAAATATAATAAGAAATAAAACCTTGTTAAGGTGGCGAAAAATAATGAGAGTGTTAACTGTTGAAGAAACAAGAAAAGTAGAACAATTAGCCAATGAATATGGCGTTTCATATATGCAACTTATGGAGAATGCAGGTGCGTACTGTGCAAGAATAATCCGTAAGACTTTTGAGAATTCAAATAAACGTAATGTACTTGTAATCTGTGGTAAAGGCAGAAATGGTGGCGATGGCTTTGTAATTGCCAGAAAGCTTTATGAAAATGGCTATAATGTTACCGTAATGATGGCAATGGGACTACCAACGGATGAATTATCCTCCGAGATGCTTTCAAGAGTAAGAGCGTTAGGTGTTAATGTGGTTTATTATGAAAATTCTGCAACTGTGGAAAAATATTTTGAAAAAGCACATATAATTGTAGATTGCATTTTTGGAATCGGATTTAAGGGTGAGCCTAACGATAATTGTAAAATGCTTTTTACGAGAATTAATAAATCTCCGGCAACTGTTGTAAGCGTGGATATTCCAAGTGGTTTAGAAGGGGATGATAACGAAATAAGCAACATTTGTGTTTCAGCAGATATAACTATCGCTGTTCTTGTTTTAAAACCGGTGCATGTGTTAAGACCGTCAATGGATAAATGTGGAAAGGTTGTTTTAGCACCTTTAAGTATTCCCGACAGATGCTATGAAAGTACATCTGCATCCATGTTTACTGTGAGTCGTGATGAAATAAAATCGTTTTTTACTAAAAGAAATCCACAAAGTCATAAGGGTGATTATGGTACAGTATTAGTAGTTGGTGGAAGCTATGAAATGCCAAACGCAGCATATTTTGCGTCACAGGCTGCCGTTAATAGTGGGGCAGGTATTGTGAAGGTTGCTTTCCCCGTGGTAGCATATAATGCTATTTCACCAAAAAGCTGTGAGCAGATTTTAGTGCCACTTGAAAGTAATAAATCAGGCAGAATTTCACAAAACTCAATAAAGAGAATTGAAAAAGAGTTGAAGAAATGCTCATGTGTAGTGGTTGGCTGTGGACTGGGTGTTGATGATGATACAAAGGCAGTAACAGAGTATATTATAGAAAATTCAGAAGTTCCTGTAATTCTTGATGCTGACGGAATAAATTCCATAAAAGATAATATAGATATATTAGAAAATGCAAAAGTGCCTGTTATCTTAACTCCTCATCCAAAAGAAATGTCAAGAATAAACGGAATTGAAGTGAGTGAAATTCAAAGTAACAGATTAAAGGTAGTCAATGATTTTACAAAAGGACATAAATGCATTCTTGTGCTTAAAGGTGCATCTACCCTTGTAGGAAGTACAGAGTATGATGATGTGTATGTAAATACAAGTGGAAATCCCGGTATGGCGACGGGTGGTAGTGGTGATGTCCTTGCAGGAATTATTGCATCCTTTGTGGCACAGGGTGTTGACTGTTTCAGGAGTGCTATTGCAGGGGTTAATATCCACGGCGTTGTTGGTGACTCGGTAAGTGAGAAATATTCAATGATGGGAAATACACCAACATTGATGTTAAAGGAGTTGCCAATTACCCTTAAAAATTTTGAATAAAGGTAAAATTCTATGAAAAGACTTCTTTGTTTTCTTTTGTCCGTTTTTCTGTTGCAAGGATGTGAAAACAAAAAGGAAGTTGAAAACAAAACCCCTGATTATTATGGGTTTAGAACAAATATAAATACAACAATAAATGATGTCAAAATTAGTGCAGGAGTTGAATATGAATCCTTTGATAAACTGGTTTTGACATTTTATTTGCCTGAAAGTGTAAGTGGTATGAAAATCGTTCTTGAAAATGAACAATATACCTTAACTTATGATGAGTTGGTTTTTTCGTTGTCGAAAAACAGTGTGCCATTCAGTATGGTGTGTGAAATGGTTAGAGTATGTGCTGAAAATGTCAAATCAGCATCAGTTGAGAATGAAATTTATACTTTTTCATCTAATGGACATATCTATAAATTATCAATGGATGAATCTAATTGTTTTAAAAAACTCATAGTAGATGAAACATATACAATAGACTTTGAAAATTTTGAATATGTAATGGGACAGACTGAATAGTTGGCGAATAAAATATATTACTCCCTGTTTTTTACCTTTAATGTTTATTTTTACAAAATCAAGGTAAAAATAAGAGTGTAAGGAGTGATATTGAATGAATGTAAAAAGAGGGGACATATATTATGCCGATTTAAGTCCTGTTGTAGGTTCTGAACAAGGTGGAATAAGACCTGTACTTATAGTGCAAAATGATGTTGGTAATAAATACAGTCCAACTGTAATTGCTGCTGCCATTACGAGTCAGCAGGATAAGTCCAAAATGCCGACGCATATTAATGTGAATGGGGATGCGTGTGGATTGAGCAAGGATTCCGTTGTTTTGCTTGAGCAGGTTAGAACAATAGATAAACAACGTTTAAAAGAAAGAATGGGCAACCTTTCAACATCTGATATGAATAAAATAAACAGAGCGCTTACAGTCAGTTTCGGCTTAATGTAAATATAATTTGGCGGGGCATTGACCCCGCCCTTTACTAATTTATGAAATTATTATTAAATTTACATAAAACACTTGATTTTTTGGAAAAATGTGGCTACAATATAATTAGCACTCGAAAGGCTAGAGTGCTAAAATTTGTATTTATTAATCTTTCAGGAGGTAATATAAAATGACAATTAAACCACTTGCAGATAGAGTTGTTCTCAAAGCTGCTGAAATGGAAGAAACAACAAAGAGTGGCATCGTTCTTGCGGCTGCTAGTCAGGAAAAACCACAGGTTGCTGAGGTCGTTGCAGTAGGTCCTGGTGGACTTATTGACGGTCATGAGGTAGAAATGTATGTTAAGGTTGGCGATAAGGTAATTATCGGCAAATATTCAGGTACAGAAGTTAAGATGGATAACACAGAATATACTATTGTCCGTCAGGCAGAAATTCTTGCAATAGTAGAATAAGGAGGGCTTTAAGTTATGGCTAAACAGATTATTTACGGTGAAGAAGCAAGAAAGGCTCTTCAAAATGGTATTGATAAATTAAGCAATACAGTTAAAATCACACTTGGACCAAAGGGTAGAAACGTTGTTCTTGACAGAAAATACGGTGGTCCACTTATCACAAACGATGGTGTTACAATCGCAAAGGAAATTGAACTTGAAGATGCGTTTGAAAATATGGGTGCACAGCTTGTTAAAGAAGTTGCAACAAAGACAAATGATGTTGCAGGTGACGGTACAACAACTGCTACACTTCTTGCACAGGCTCTTGTTCGTGAAGGTATGAAAAACGTTGCTGCAGGTGCTAACCCAATGGTAGTTAAAAAGGGTATGAAGGCTGCTGTTGATGCAGTAGTTGAGGAAGTACTTAAAAATGCAAAGCCTGTTGAATCAAGCGAAGATATCGCAAGAGTTGCAACAGTTTCTGCTGCTGACGAATATGTTGGTAATCTTATTGCTGATGCTATGGCAAAGGTTACTGCAGATGGTGTTATTACAATCGAAGAATCAAAGACAAGCGAAACATATTCTGATGTTGTTGAAGGTATGCAGTTTGACCGTGGTTACATTTCACCATATATGGTAACTGATACAGATAAGATGGAAGCTGTTATTGATGATGCTCTTATCCTTATTACAGATAAGAAAATCGGTAACATTCAGGAAATCCTTCCTGTCCTTGAACAGATTGTTCAGTCAGGTAAGAAACTTGTTATTGTTGCAGAAGATATTGAAGGTGAAGCACTTTCAACAATTCTTGTAAATAAACTTCGTGGCACATTCACTTGTGTTGCAGTTAAAGCACCTGGTTTTGGTGACAGAAGAAAAGAAATGCTTCAGGATATCGCAATTCTCACAGGCGGTCAGGTTATTACATCTGATTTAGGTCTTGAACTTAAAGATACACAGCTTTATCAGCTTGGCCGTGCAAAGCAGGTTAAGATTTCTAAGGAAAACACAATCATCGTTGATG
>JAFYSE010000023.1 GCA_017546665.1 Clostridia bacterium
AATATGCTTGATAAGAACAAAGTAAAACTCGGTATTGCACCTATCGCTTGGACAAATGACGATATGCCAGACCTTGGTGCAGAAAACACATTTGAACAGTGCATTTCAGAAATGGCACTCGCAGGATTTACAGGTTGTGAAGTTGGTAATAAGTACCCAAGAGATACAAAGGTTCTTAAAAAGGCCCTCGAACTCCGTGGTATGCAGATTTGTAACGCTTGGTTCTCAAGCTTCCTTATCACAAAGCCTTATGAAGAAGTTGAAAAGGACTTCATCGAGCACATCACATTCCTTAAGGAAATGGGTGCTAAGGTTGTTGGTATTTCAGAACAGGGCCACTCCATTCAGGGTACAGACCTTTCCATCTTTGATGACAAATATGTTATGAATGACGAAGAATGGGATATGCTCTGCACAGGTATCAATAAACTTGGTAAAGTTGCAAAGGATATGGGAATTGCACTTTGCTTCCACCACCACATGGGTACAGTTGTTCAGACAGCAGCTGAAATTGACAGAATGATGGAAAACACAGACCCTGAACTTTTCGGTCTTCTTTTCGATACAGGTCACCTTGCATACTGCGGTGAAGATTATATGGCAGTTCTCAAGAAATATGCTAAGAGAATCCGTCACGTGCACTTAAAGGATATTCGTCCTGACGTTGTTGCTAAGGTTAAGGCTGAAAAAATGAGCTTCCTTCAGGGCGTTCGTGCAGGTGCTTTCACAGTTCCTGGTGACGGCGTAATTGATTTCAAGCCAGTGTTCGATGTTCTTGAAGAAACAGGTTACGAAGGATATGTTCTCGTTGAAGCTGAACAGGACCCTGCAATCGCAAATCCATTCGAATATGCAGTTAAGGCTCGTAAATACATCAACGAAGTATCAGGTCTTTAATCTTTAATATGCGCAAAGCATTTAGAAAACTGCTCTCGGATAAGGCACAAAAGATTCTAAAGGTCCAAAATCGCAAAACGAATACACAAATGAATTTAATAAAGGCGTATGCAATAATAGCTGTTGTGGCTTCACACACCTTAAATGGTGGCATTGTATTTCCATTAGATAACTGGATTCAGCCATATTTCTATTTTATGCCGATTTTCGTGTTCGTTTCAGGATATTTTTATAGAAAAGAAACCGACAATTCAAGCGTGATAAAATACTTGGGACAAAAAGCGAAAATAATGCTGTTACCATATTTCTTGTGGAATGTGGTTTATGGAATATTAAATGCAATTTTAAGAGAAATTGGAGTTGTGCATTATGGCTCAGCAATAAACCTGAAATCCTTGTTTATAACTCCGTGGATAACGGGACATCAATTTGCTTTTATGATACCCGCGTGGTTTTTGCTTTCTTTATTTATTATTTCAGTTGTAATTTTTATTTTGCGAAAGATTCTTTGTAAATTACATATATTGAACGAAGAATTGCTGTTGATTTTCTGCTTCGGAGTTTCAATAATAACTATCTATCTCGCAGAAAGTGGTCACAATCAGAATTGGGAATTATGTTTTGCAAAAGCAGGTTTTATGTTGCCTTATTTCCAAATGGGCTTTGTTTATAAAAAGTATGAAAAGTTAATAAATAAGAGAAAAGGTATAACATTATCAATTCTGTTTGTGCTGTTATATATCTGCTATGTTTTGGGCGATGGTAATGAAAGAGCTCAAGTAGTTTTTGCAAATTTTGTGGGAAATCCATTTTTGATTTCCGCATTGGTTGTAATAGAAATTCTAATTGTTTCAACAATTTGCGAAAGTCTGGTTCCGGCATTTGATAATAACAAAATTGTTCAATACATTGGTGACAATACCTTTAGTATAATGATGCACCATGCAGTTGTTATATTCTTAATCAATTTTGCATTATATATATTATCAAAATTCATTGATATCGCTTCGTTCAATGTTGAAAAATTTCAGAGCACAATCTGGTATTGCTATCCGTGGAGAGATGACAGAATTTATCTGATTTATGTGGTTTTGGGAATAGCAGTTCCATTAGTACTAAAAAAAGTCACAGATAAAATTGTGATGAATTTATACGAAAAACAAAAAATTGAATAATCTTCAAAGGAGAAAATAAAAATGGCAGTAGAAAAATTACAATATTTTGTGAACGGTCAGTTCAAAGATTCAAAAACTGATGTCTGGTATGACCTTCACAATCCAAGCACAGGTGAAGTTGTAGGACAGGCACCTTGCTGTACAAATGATGAAGTTCTTGAAGCAATTGCAGCTGCAAAGGCAGCATACCCAGGTTGGAGTGCAACTCCTGCTATCAAGAGAGCGCAGATTCTCTATAAAATCCGTGAACTTATCATCCGTGATATGGAAGAACTCACAATGTGCGTTGCTTGTGAAAATGGTAAAGTTTGGGGCGAAGCAGAAGGCGACGTTCTTAAAGCAAAAGAAGGCACAGAACTTGCAACTCAGGTTCCTTCACTTATGATGGGCGAATGCCTTATGGACGCATCAAAGGGTTACGATACAGTTAAATATCGTGAATCTATGGGTGTTTTCGCAGGTATCGTTCCTGTTAACTTCCCTGCAATGATTCCA
>JAFYSE010000024.1 GCA_017546665.1 Clostridia bacterium
TGCTCCGCAGAGGTGTCCACCGGACACCCGCACCCTCGACGACCCGCCGTTGGTTTATTTATGCAGTTGGTTCGGGCTGTCGGGGACGCCAGCCCCTACAACGTCGAATTGATTTTTATTAAATAATCGCAACGCAGTTCCGACATTTTGCACTTTGCGTTTTGCATTTTGCATTTCCCCGACAAACCCCAATTTTTCTGTATGTTTGATTTTACAGTATTTTTGTGCTACTATTATCTCATATTCTATTTATAGAGGTGTGTTATGAATTTCAAAGAAATAGCTCAAAACAGATTTTCCTGCCGTAGTTATGACCCTGAAAGAATGGTAGAAGACGAGAAAATCAAAGCAATAATGGATAGTGCAGTGCTTTCACCATCTGCTTGTAACAGTCAGCCATACAAATTCACAGTTTGTAAGGACCAAAAGGCAAAAGAGATTGCAAAGGCTGTGCAAGGGATGGGTATGAACAAATTTGCAAGTGATGCCCCTGTTATGATTGTTGTTTCCGAGGGTAGTTACAATAAAACTGCTGCTATTGGTGCGAAAATGAAAGGTAACGACTATCGTTCAATAGACATTGGAATTGCTGTGGCATACTTAACTGCCGAAGCAACTGCACAAGGACTGGGTACTTGTATTTTGGGTTGGCTTGATGACAAGAAAATTCGCAAAATCTGTGGACTTGAAACGCCTGTGCGTCTGGTTATTTCTTTGGGTTATGCCAAGGAGGGTGTAATCCCACCAAATAAAAAGAGAAAGTCCTATGATGAACTTGTAAGTGAGGTGTAATTATGTCCCAATGTGAAAATTGTGCCAACTTTTATTATGACGACGAGTTACAGGAATATTGCTGTGACATCAACCTTGATGAGGACGAAATGATGCGGTTTTTATCTTCACCAAACTATCGTTGCCCATATTTCAGACTTGATGATGAATATGGAGTTGTCAAAAAACAGAACTGATTTTTGTGCAGTATTAATCTTGAATTGTTAAATATTTAACAGTATAATAATAAGCAGGGTAATTTTACCAATTTGGGGGATTGGATATGTATCAGTATATTTACGCAACTGCTGTTATTGTCGGTCTTATAGTAACGGTTTCATTCTTGATTTTACGTGTTATGCGTGGCGGTGTGGGTGCTATGTTTTTAAAGGCAGGTGCGTCCATTTGCTTTATTGGAACTGCCTTTTCTGCTTTTGCATATAATCAGGAAAGTTTTGAGTACGGAATTCTCGTTATTATGGGACTTATTTTCGGACTTTTGGGCGATGTGTGGTTGGATATGAAATATGTTTATAAGCAACATAATCATATCTATACATACGCTGGTATTATCTGTTTCATTGTTAACCACATCTTCTATATTCCTGCCGTTGCATTTAAATATGGCGAAGGAAAGTTTGAATGGTGGTACGGTGTAATTAATGTTGTTGCTTGTGTGGTGTTTGCCACCGTAACAATGGCACTTGAAAAGCCAATGAAGGTGAAATACGGAAGATATAAGAAGATTCTTTTCCTTTACGGAATGCTCCTTTCCTGCACAATGTTTACAGCAATTAACGGTATATTCTTTGTAGGCTTCTCAAAGGATTTCTTAATGCTTTCAATCGCATCAGTTCTTTTCACACTCTCTGATTTGGTGCTTTCAAACATCTACTTTAAAGAGGGCGGAAACACAAAACCTAATATCGTTGTAAACCATCTTCTTTACTACGCAGCACAGTTTACTTTCGCAAGTACACTTTTGCTTAAATAGTCACAGTGTTTAAAAATTAAATATTAATTTTGGTTATACTGATAGTTGCAAGTTTTTGCAATTATTGGTATAATTTTTTTATATGAGTTTCAAAAGGAAGGAGCGACTGTCGGATGTTGAATTTTCTTTATATTGCCTTGCTTGTGGCATTTATAATCTGTGTTATTGCTTTCCTTGTGGTAAGAGTGAAACAGGGTGGAGTAAAAGCATTGTTTTTAAAGACTGTTTCGGCAGTATTATTCATACTTTCGTCCTTTGTTGCACTTTCAATTAAACCTGAAAACTATTATTACGGTGTGTTTATTGTAATCGGACTTGTTTTCGGTATGTTGGGTGACATTTGGCTTGATTTGAAATTTGTACATAAGGATTTTGACGAGCCATATACCTTTGCAGGGATGTTCAGTTTCTTAATCGGTCATATTTTCTATGTTGTGGGTATTCTTGCAGCATACCCTGAATTTATCGGTTGGCAGATTGCTCTTGCAATTTTCAGTGCAGTAGCAGTAACTTTAATTGTCCGTCTTGCATCAAAGAAAATGGGCTTTGAATACGGAAAATTTAATGCTCTTACAACAATTTATTCCGTTGTTACAATGCTGACGGTGACATTCGCTCTTAATGCTGTAAACGCATTTGGTTGGTTGCCTGTTTTGGCAGGAAGTGAAATGCCAGAGATTATGCCGAGACTCTTATGTATGAATATGGGTACTGTAATGTTTGCTCTTTCTGATTTGGTGCTTTCATTCGTTTTCTTTAAAAAGGGTGGAAACACAAGTCGAAATGTTGTGCTTAATCATTCCGTTTATTTCACATCACAGTTTATTTTAGCATTATCAATTCTTATGTAATAAGGAGAGAAAAATATGGAACAGAAAAAATTTGTTCAGAAAAATGAAATGACTGCTTTCTGCGTTGCAGGTTTAGGTCAGGGTATGATTTATGCTTTGATGTCAAGCTATATCAGTGACTATTATCTCAATGTTTTGCAGTTAGCACCAATGTTTGTACTTTTGCTTATGCTTTTAGCACGAGTATGGGACGCAATTAATGACCCACTTATGGGTATGATTGTTGACAGAAGTAATCTCAAAAGCGGAAAGATGTTACCATTCATCCGTTTTGCATTAATTCCTATTGCAGTTGTTACATTACTTATGTATTTAAGCCCTAATCTTGACAAAACAGAGTTGATGATTTATTCAGCAATCGTTTATGTTGCTTGGGGTATGATTTACACAGTTGGTGACGTTTCATTCTGGGGACTTCCAAATGTTATGACCCCTGACTCAGAAGAAAGAAGCTCAGTTATTTCAGTAAGTAAGATATACAATTCAATCGGTTCTGCAGTTCCTGAGGTTCTTTTCCTTGTAATTGGTCTTGTTATTATGGCTTGGGCAGGAAAACAAGAGACGGCGCCTGACCCACTTATGCTTCAAAAGAGAAAATATCTTATTATGGCAATTGTAACAGTAGGTCTTGGCATAATTATGTATTCTCGTGCTTGTACAGGTGTTAAAGAAAGAGTTAAAATACCTGTTCGCAAACGTCAACCTGGTGAACCATCACAGCTTGCACGTGTGTTCAAGTGCAAACCACTTGTGCTTATTCTCTTGATGGGTATTCTTTCAAGCGGACGTTATATGGTTGCAGCGGCGGCTATTCACGTTGCTCGTTATTCATTCTATATTGGTCCTGACCTTGCAACACTTGCAACTGAAGCTGAAAGAATTGCAGCCATTGAAGGTAGTATTTCAACAGTTAAAACTGTTTTCCAGATTAGTTCAATCGTTGGTCTTTTTGGTGCAACTCTCTTTATGCCAAAACTTATGAAGAAATTTGACTTCAAAAAGCTTGTTATTACAACTTGCCTTGCAGGTTTCGTTGCAAGTATCGTAACAACTATTGTTGGTTGGTACACAATGAACCTTTATGCTTGTATTCCATTCATCATCATTTCTTGTATCCCA
>JAFYSE010000025.1 GCA_017546665.1 Clostridia bacterium
GGGCAAACCTACTGCAATTGTAGCAAAAACAGTTAAAGGTAAAGGCGTTTCTTATATGGAAAATCAGGTTAACTGGCACGGTGCAGCTCCAAATGAAGAACTTTATAATCAGGCAGTAGCAGAGCTTACTGCAAAACTTAACGAATTGGAGGGTGTATAAAATGAGCGAAGTAATTAAAACAGCAACTCGTGATGCTTATGGTAAAGCACTTGTAGAGTTAGGCAATACAGACGCTAAAATCCTTGTTCTTGATGCAGACTTAGCTGCTGCAACAAAAACAGGTATGTTCAAAAAAGAGCACCCTGAAAAATTCATTGACTGTGGTATCGCAGAAGGCAATATGATGGGTGTTGCTGCTGGTCTTGCAAGTGCAGGCTATACAGTATTTGCATCATCATTTGCAATGTTTGCTGCAGGTCGTGCTTTTGAACAGGTTAGAAACTCAATTAGCTATACAAACCTCAATGTTAAAATCGGTGCAACTCACGCAGGTATTTCTGTTGGTGAAGACGGTGCAAGCCATCAGTGTTGTGAAGATATCGGTCTTATGAGAACAATTCCAAATATGGTAATTCTCAACCCTGCTGATGATGTTGAAGCAAGACTTTGCGTGCTTGCAGCGGCAGAGCATGAAGGCCCTGTTTATATGCGATTTGGTCGTCTTGCAGTGCCAAGAGTATTTGATGAAAATTATAAGTTTGAAATCGGTAAAGGCTCAGTTCTTAAAGAAGGTGACGATGTAACAATCATCGCAACAGGCCTTATGGTTAACGAAGCACTTATAGCTTATGAAACACTTAAAGAAGAAGGTATCAATGCAAGAGTTGTTAATATGGCAACAATCAAGCCTATTGACCGTGAACTCGTTATTGAAAGTGCAAATAAAACAGGCGTAATCGTAACTGCAGAAGAACATAATGTTATCGGTGGTCTTGGTTCAGCAGTTGCAGAAGTAGTTTGTGAAACAGTTCCTGTTCCTGTACTTCGTGTTGGTGTTGAAGATACATTCGGTAAATCAGGTCCTGCAGTACAGCTTCTTCACGAATTCGGACTCGACGCAGCAAACATCGTTGCAAAATGTAAAGCAGCAGTAGAACTTAAGAAAAAATAAATCTATATTATATAACAATACCACGATAGGCTATCAAGGGCTATCGTGGTATTTATTTTAAGAGTATTAATTTATCTTTTTCTTTTTTTCTTTCCCCCAAAGATTTCCATTACAAAACCTACAATAAATAAAATGAAAATCAATACACCGGCCGTTGCTAAAATCTGTGCAAGTATTGCAAATATGATTTCAAACACACTTGAACGAACTTGTAAACCGGTATATATAACATATAGCACGGAGATTATGCAAAGCGAAACAGCAGCGATTAATAAAATCCAGTACCAAATTTCTTCTGAATCCATAAGCAATAACCAAAGAAAAGAAAAAATAGCTGTTGCTGTTGCAAGAGGAGTAGAGATTATTTTTTCATGGTATTTATTGTAAAAAAATTCATTATATTTTTTGGGGAGAAAATATCCAAATAACGTGATTAAACCAATTATTATTATTGCAAGCATGATACGCATAATTATCACTCTCTTTCTTTTATTAGTTTTTTTCCAATTAATTGTAGGTCTTTGTAGAGTGGTTTGAAAAGAGCTTCATGACCACGTCTTCCACATAGATTTGTTACTTGTGGATGACAGAAACTTACAACTGGTACTTGTTTACCATTGATTTCAGTATAAAAATAATACCAATCTCTTGAAAATGAGCATGAAGGAACCTTATTCCATTTTGCACCTATTTCAAAAATCTCTTTTTCTAAAATTACTGCATTACTAGGGGCATCCTTCATTCCTTGGCCACAACAGATTATGATATCTGGGTCACACCTTCTAATTTGTTCCCAAATCATATCTTTTTGCTCTTTTGCATATGAAACCAATGCTTTACCATCAGCCCTTGCATAACCACCTTCTTTTTTGATATTCATAACTGCAACTCTTCTCATTTGTTCAATTCGTTTTTGAGGAGACATATCGTACGGATAATCTTCAACATCAAGCAGAGCTTTTGTCCACCGTCCCACATTACACCACGTTTTAGAACCACTTCCATATGTACGCAAGTTTTCACAGAGGTCATTTGGAACGGAACAGTTCATATCTCTCAGAACAAACAAGATATGAGGTTTTTCATATTTCTCGATATCTACAATTCCATCTTTAATAAATGCCTTAAACGAATACTTTTGTTGCCACCTATCAAATAAATCTTTCATATTCAAAGTTCCTTAACTTTATTTGTCTTTATTTCATATTCTCTTTTCTTCAATTCCTCAACCAAATTCTTATTATCATTTATCTCTTTATTAAACCATATTCCGCCACTGCCCAAATCTTCAATCTCGTGATAATCAGACCCCGATGTGACCAAAAGGTCATATTTTTTTGCCCAAGCTTCTGCAATATCGTTGCTTGAATTATGTCTTGGGTTTCCATTAAAAATTTCAACACCATTAAGGAATTTCGGGTTTGTAACCTTCATACCAACTCTGAATGGATGTGCCTGAAATACCAAAAGATTGTTCTTTTGTGCTAATTCATAGAAAGTTCTACTATTCATATTAAGAAGTTCGGGTGTGTTATAAAGAAACTCTTCCGTAATTCCATATACAAGGTAATCATTGTCACCTTCACTTGTGCGAAAGCGAAGTTCCATACCTAAAAGCACGGGAATTCTGCCGTTTGCAGTTTTTAAAGCCTCTTTGTATCCACGTAGGAAAAAGTCAACTTTTTTATTCCAAGGCAATAATTCACGACCATATTTCATATATGTTGATGGGCTTAAGTGGTCTGTAACAACAATTCCGTCATAACCTGCTTTAATATAGTCTTCCACACCACGTCTTGCCTTAACATTAGCACAGTTACTTGTATTTTTGGTGTGAAAATGCATTTCATATAGATATTTTTTCAAGGTAACCACCCAATTCTTTTTGTATTGTTAATATTATATACTCTTTTATCCATAAAGTCGATAAATTTTTACAAATTTACAGTATTTTATATTTGAAAAAAGGCCCATTTTGTATTATGATATATGTTAGGTTTTATATGGAGGTTTCAATATGAATTGTAACTGTCAAAATACAAATGATTTTTTGCTTCTTGAGCCATGTTTACAGAAATATGCAACCGTGCCTGGAAGTCTTATTACAATTTTGCAGAATGCTCAGGAGATTTATGGTTATCTTCCTGTTGATGTGATTTTACATATTTCTCAAAGAACAGGAATAAAAGTTACAAAAATAATGGGCGTCGCAACATTCTATTCTCAGTTTAGATTAGAACCTGTGGGTAAGTATCTTATTATGCTTTGTCAGGGCACTGCTTGTCACGTGAATGGCTCATTACAGATTGAAAAAGTAATCAATGAATATTTGGGTATTAAAGACGGTGAAACAACAAAGGATGGACTTTTTACCCTTAAGAATGTCGCTTGTTTAGGTTGTTGCAGTCTTTCACCTGTTATGATGATTAACGATGATACTTATGGCTCGTTAACACCTGAAAAGGCAGTATCAATCTTTAAAGAATTGCAAGAAAAAGCAGGGGAGGAAGAACAATGAAAATTGCAGTTGGTCAGGGTAGCTGTGGTATCGCTGCTGGTGCTCAAAAAGCCTATGATGTTTTAATTTCCGACCTTGATTTGAATAAAAATCAACTCACAGTAACCGGGTGTATCGGTATGTGTTATCTCGAGCCTATTGTTGATGTTTATGCAGACGATGGACTTCATAGATTTGTAAAAGTAACTGGTGAAATCGCAGAAAAACTTGCTGTTGCAGTTAATAACAATGATTTAGCATCAGTTAAAGAGTATGAAATATCTGACGATGACAAACAGTTTTTAGATAAGCAAACAAGAATTGCACTTCGTCATTGTGGTGTCATTAACCCTGAAATTATTGAAGATTACACAAATGATGATGGATATAAAGCACTTGAAAAAGTGGTTACAACAATGTCTCCTGAGGATGTAATTGAAGAAATCAAAGTTTCAGGTCTTGCAGGTCGTGGTGGCGCAGGTTTCCCAACTTGGTTTAAGTGGAATGCTGCTCGTCAGTCACAAGGAGAAGTAAAATATCTTATCTGTAATGCTGATGAGGGTGACCCTGGTGCATTTATGGACAGAGCCGTTATTGAAGGTGACCCACACAACCTTATTGAGGGTATGTTAATTGGTGCTTATGCAATAGGTGCAAGTGAAGCAATCGTTTATGTTCGTGCAGAATATCCACTTGCTATTCGCAGACTTCAAAATGCTATTGACCAAGCAAAAGCAAAAGGCTTTATCGGTCAGAATATTATGGGTACTTCATTCTCATGTGATTTTAGAATTAAAGCTGGTGCAGGTGCCTTCGTTTGTGGAGAAGAAACTGCACTTATTGAGTCGCTTGAGGGCTCTCGTGGTATGCCAAGACTTAAACCTCCATTCCCTGCACAGTCAGGTTATTGGCATAAACCATCAAATATCAACAATGTTGAAACTTTTGCAAACGTAAGTTGGGTTATGCTCAACGGCGGTAACGCATTCTCATCAATGGGTACAGAAAACAGCAAGGGCACAAAGGTGTTTGCTCTTACAGGTAAAATCAAACGTGGTGGACTTGTTGAAATCCCAATGGGTAAAACTCTCCGTGACGTTATTTTTGACATTGGTGGCGGAATTAAAAATGATAAAAACTTTAAAGCAGTACAGATGGGTGGTCCATCAGGCGGTTGTATTCCCGCAGACTTGCTTGATACAGTAATTGACTATAAGGCACTTTCAGCAACAGGGGCAATTATGGGTTCAGGCGGTATGGTTGTAATGGACGATAGCACTTGTATGGTTGAAATGGCTCGTTTCTTCCTTGACTTTACTGCAAAAGAATCTTGTGGTAAATGTGTTCATTGTCGTCTTGGCACAAAGAGAATGCTTGAAATTCTTACTCGTATTACCGAGGGTAATGGTAAGGAAGAAGATGTTGAACTTCTCGAAGAACTTTGTCTTGCAATTAAAGACGGTGCATTGTGTGGTCTTGGTCAGACTGCGCCCAACCCTGTACTTACAACTCTCAAATATTTCAAGAATGAATATGTTGAGCATATTGTAGATAAAAAATGTGCTGCTCATGAATGTACAAATCTTCTTCGTTATGAAATCAACACTGATGCTTGTAAGGGTTGTACACTTTGCGCTAAGAAATGTCCTGTTTCTGCAATTAGTGGAACGGTTAAAAATCCTCATATTATTGATATGGATAAATGTATTAAATGTGGTAACTGTGTATCAGTTTGCCGTTTCAATGCTGTGGAGGTGAAATAATTGAGTATTACATTAACAATTGATGGTAAGAGAATAATAGCCGAAGAAGGTATGACAATACTCAATGTTGCTACACAGAATGGTATTAAAATTCCTAACCTCTGTTATGACGGTAGAGTTGAGTTGTATGGTGCTTGTGGACTTTGTACTGTTGAAGTTGAGGGTAACCCTAAGCTTCTTCGTGCTTGTTCAACAAAAGTAGCAGATGGTATGGTAGTACATACACAAACAGAAAGGATTAAGGCATCTCGTAAGGTTGCACTTGAACTTTTACTTTCCGACCACACAGGGGACTGTGTTGCACCTTGTAGTAAAGCTTGTCCTGCTGGTACAGATTGTCAGGGTTATGTTGGCCTTATTGCTAATGGTGAATATAAAGAGGCAGTTAAACTTATTAAAGAAAAATTGCCACTTCCTGCTTCAATCGGTAGAATTTGTCCTCATCCATGTGAAAAGAAATGTCGTCGTCAGTATGTTGATGAGCCAATTTCAATCGCATTCCTTAAAAGTTTTGTAGGGGATATGGATTTAATGGGTGATACATATATTCCTGAAATTGAACCTGACACAAATAAAAAGGTTGCAATTATCGGTGGTGGCCCTGCAGGTCTTACTGCAGCGTATTTCTTACGCCGTCAAGGTCATAATGTAACAATTTTTGAGCAGATGCCAAAAATGGGTGGTATGCTTCGTTATGGCATCCCTGAATATCGTCTTCCAAAAGCTATTTTAGATAAAGAAATCAAGCTTATTGAAGATATGGGCGTTATACTCAAGAACAATGTGAATATCGGTAAAGATATTTCATTTGAAGAAATCAAAAATCAATTTGATGCTACACTCGTTGCAATCGGCGCTTGGAATAGTAGTAAAATGCGTGTTCAAGGTGAAGATTTACAAGGTGTTTGGGGGGGCATTGATTTTCTCCGTGAGGTTGCCCTTGGAAATAAGCTTGAAATTGGTAAAAATGTTGCTGTCTGTGGTGGCGGTAATACTGCTATGGACGCTTGTCGTGTGGCAGTCCGTCTTGGTGCAGAAAACGTATATATTATTTATCGTCGTACAAAGGACGAAATGCCTGCTGACCCTCAGGAGATTCTTGAATCAGAAGAAGAAGGCGTTATTTACAAATACCTTACTAACCCGATTGAATTCACAGGTGAAAACGGTAAACTCAATGGTGTGGTTTTACAAAAAATGATGTTGGGTGAGCCTGATGAAAGTGGTCGTCGTAGTCCTGTTGCAATTGAAGGTGAAACTGAGGAAATCAAACTTGATTCTGTAATTATGGCAATCGGGCAGTATCCAAATCTTAATGGCTTTGAAGTTCTTGAATCAACTCGCAGAAATACAATTTCAGCGGATGAAAGCAGATTTACAACATCAATTGAAGGCGTGTTTGCAGTTGGTGATGCTACAAATAAGGGTGCAGATATTGCGATTGCTGCAATCGCTGAGGCACAAAAAGCATCGGTTGTAATTGACAGATATTTAAAAGATGAAACAGTAGGTTACAAAAAACCATATTTCGTAGAGCAGAATAGTAAGGATATTGATTATTCAAGATTCCCAAAATATGCAAGAGCTAAAATGCCACATATGAGCCCTGCCGACAGAAAAACTAACTTTAAAGAAGTGAATTTCGGTTTTACTGAAGAAATGGCAAAGAAAGAGGCTAATCGTTGTCTTGAGTGTGGTTGTCACGATTACTTTGAATGTAAACTTATCTCTTATGCAAATGACTATGATGTAAAACCATCAAGATTTGCAGGGGAGAAGCACAACAGAAATCAGGAAAATGCAAACGATTTAATTGCAAGAAATACAGATAAATGTGTTCTCTGTGGTCTTTGTGTAAGAGTTTGTGAAGAGGTTATGGGTAAATCCGCAATCGGACTTATTAACCGTGGCTTTAATACTTATGTTGAGCCAGAACTCGGCAAACATCTTAAAGAAACTGAATGTATTGCTTGTGGTCAGTGTGTTGCACTTTGTCCGACAGGCGCACTCCGTGAAAAGACCTCGTTTACAAAGAGCGTACCTGTTAAAGAAAAGTCAAAAATCAGCATTTGCACAAACTGTTCAAATCTTTGTTCAGTGGATTATCGTTATATCGGCTCAACTGTTACAAGAGCATTACCAACTGATAATGGTATTCTCTGTAAGGGTGGACGTTTCGACGTACTTAACGAACAGAAAAATACAACTGATTTTGATGCGTTACTCAATTCTGATACAATTATAATTAGTGGAAAAGTTTCAATTGAAACTGCTTTTGTTCTAAAAAAATATGCAGAAGAAAATAGCAAAGAGATTTTCACAACTGCAAAAGAAACAGATGCAAACTACTATGCAATTTCAAAGCTTAACATTCTACAGTATAACGGTGAATGTGAAAATGCGGTTGAAACTTGCAACTATTATGAAAACGGCACATTCTTCGATAAATATGGTAATAAGAGAGTGCAAAATGCAATCTTCAAAGCAGATAGCCTTGCAGACTATGTAAACAGTAAACTCAACACACCATATAGTGATTTAACAGCCGAAGCAGAAAAAGCAGTAAATGCAATCTCAACAGGCAAAGTCACAAATGAAGAAATCATCAACGCAACAAAACTTTTTAAATAACACTGTAGGGCGGGGGCTTGCTCCCGCCACTATTTTTTTGTAAACAATATGTTAAAAAACAGACCACAGTAGGTGGTGGAGGGATTCAATGTAGGGGCGATTCACGAATCACCCGTTTTGTTGATATTTAAATAAAAATCGCAAGAAGTTGCGATTTTTTCATTAAATATTGTCGTAATTGTTGACAATTTGATTTTTATGGTGTACCATTGAATTGTATATAGGAGGTAGCAGTATGAAAATTAGTTACAAAAAACTATGGATTATGCTTGTTGAAAAAGAAATATCTCAAGCAGATTTAAGAAAAGATTTAAATATTGCTTCCGGTACAATGACTAAAATGCGTAGAAATGAAGAAGTTGCTCTTTCAATTCTTATTCGCATTTGTGAGTACCTTGATTGTAATATTGGTGATATATGTGATGTTGTTAAAGTGCAACTTTAATAGGGGGATATAAGGTATGAATACGGGCAAAGACTCAACGAGATTAAAAAGGATAACGAATGGTTTGGCTGATTCGGCAGAGAGTAGTATTACGGAAGCTGGTCAAAAAATTATTTCCGTTTTCATTAACGATGCAGCGTCATGGCTGATGAACGCTTATGAAAAGTGGAAGAAAAGTCAGTCCATTAAACCAAAGTATAAGGAACTCCAAAGATATATTGAGGTGAGTAATGAATCTGTCCAAATTGGAATGGATAAAAAAGAAATCGCTGTAATGTGGGCTATGCGTGAGTTGGGCTATACGGATGAAAAAACACAAGAGGTTTTAGATTTAGCAAATAAGGCATATTTGCCTAAAGAAGAGAGGTAACAATATGGCTTTTTGTACTAATTGCGGGCAAGAACTTGAAGAAGGCACAAAGTTCTGTGCTGAATGTGGTAAAGCTACAAACAAAAACAATCAAACAAATGAACAAAGGAAAACCGTATATGATGGAGAAGTACATAAGTGCCCTAATTGTGGTGATGTTTTAGACGCTTTCGAGTCTGTGTGTGAAACTTGTGGATATGAAATAAGAAATTCAAAGACCTCAAATGCTGTACGAGAGTTTTCTTTAAAATTAGAGGCAATAGAAACTAGCAGACCCATACAAAGTGCATCATTTAAAAAGGTGCTAGCCAATCAACATCAAATAAGCGAAACTGACCAACGCAAGATTAACTTAATTCGTAGTTTTGCTATACCTAATAACAAAGAAGATATATTGGAGTTTCTTGTTTTAGCATCTTCGAATATTAATGAACGTAGAGATAGTATTTGGGAACCTCTTAACGAATCTGAAAAGGCGGTATCCGATGCTTGGAAAGCTAAATTTGAACAAGCTTATGAAAAAGCTAAATTACTTTTTTGGGGTTCAATAGAATTCCAAAATATTGAAAGTTTTTATCAAAGCAAGAATAAGCAAATCAAAGATAAAAGATTCAAAAGTGTTTTTTCTTATATAGCTTTTTTTGTTGGAATATTTTTGTTTTTTGGCATTGTTATGCTGATAATGAGATGAGTAGTAGAATAGTTATTTAAGCGAGGTTTTAATATGGGATTATTTGATAAAAACAATCGTACTGGTGGATTTATGGATGAGATTTGTTGTGATGAACCTTCATACCTTATTTGGAAATGGCATCCAACTGGGTCTGCTTTAGGCACTAACTATAGAGAAAATGCTATCCGTTGGGGTTCATCATTAAGAGTTAAAGATGGTGAGGTTGCCGTATTTGTTTACAAGCAAAAAGACGGAACAATGCAAGACTTTATTGTTGGGCCTTATGATGATATCATTAAAACTAAAAACTTCCCAATCTTGGCAAGCATTGTAGGTTTAGCTTATGAGGGGGGCACTCCGTTCCAAGCTGAAATTTACTATATTAACATTGCTAGGATTATACAGGTTAAGTTTGGTATACCTTTTTTTGATGTGTATGACCCGAGATTTATGGATTTTGGTGTGCCTGTTGCTGTACGGGGCACAATTAGTTTCAAGATTGACGACTATCGTGAATTTATTAAGTTGCACAGATTAAGCGATTTTAATCTTGAAGATTTTCAAGGTCAAATTCGTGACGCTGTTTGTCGTTATGGTAAAGATGCAGTTGCTAATGCTCCTGCAGCAAACAACATACCGGTAATTCAACTTGAAACAAAAATCGGTCAAATTAATGACACAATTGAAATTGATATAAAAGAAAGGTTACACGAAAACTTTGGTGTAACCGTTTCAGGTGTAGATATTTCCGCTATTGAAATTGATAAATCAAGTGATGGTTATAGACAGTTGATGTCTGTTACAAAGGATGTTGCTGCAGCTCAAGTTCAAGCACAAACAGAAGACTACATTGAAAGACTCCGTATCCAACGTGAAGAAGGACAGTATGCACAACACAAACAGACACAAACTGCAAACATTGGTGCGTTCCAAGTTGAAAAGCAGGCAGAGGTTGGTGTTGCAGGTGCAGAAGCGCTTGGACAAATGGGTGCTAATGGTGCCGGTGGCGTTAATCTCGGTGGAGATGGCACAGGATTTAACCCAGCAGCAATGATGGCTGGTATTGCACTTGGTGGTGCAGTTGGAAATAATATCGCTGGAACAATGAATGGTATGATGGGTGGCGTGAATCAGCAAGTACCACCTCCAATTCCAACAGTTACATTCCATGTTGCATTTAATGGTCAAGCGGCAGGACCTTTTGATATGAATACATTATCACAGATGGCAAACGCAGGTACTTTCACAAAGGATAGCCTTGTTTGGAAGGCAGGAATGCCACAATGGGCAAAAGCAGATACAGTAGCTGAACTTCAAACTTTATTTGCAAACACAATGCCACCAGTCCCTAACACGGAGAATTAAAGTGAAATTTCTATAAACGTTTTAAGCCGATGAATTCGTTTCATCGGCTTTTTGTAAACAAAATATTAAAAACTAACCTATCTATTGCCAAAAAAATGCTGATATGCTATTATATTCTCGGTGAATGATATGAGAATTACTGAAAAACTTATGGTTAAAGACCAGTTAATTTCCTTTGAGGTTTTTCCTCCAAAATCTGACTCTGCATTTGATAGTATTGAATGGTCAGTCCGTGAATTAGCTGCATTTAACCCCGATTTTATGAGTGTTACATATGGTGCAGGTGGTGGCACAAGTCAGTACACAACTAAAATAGCTTCTTTAATCAAAAATCGACTTGATACAACTGCTCTTGCACATCTCACTTGTGCATCAACTCCCAAAGAGCAGATTGACAGTATTCTCAACACGTTAAAAGAGAATAATATTGATAACATTCTTGCTATGCGTGGCGATATTCCACAAGGCTTCCAGAAACCACAAGGGGAATACTATACATACGCTAACGAGCTTGTAAAGCATATTAAAGATTACGGCTATTTTGACATTGGTGGTGCTTGTTATCCCGAATGCCATCCTGAATGTAATTCTCTTGAAAAAGATATTGATAACCTAAAAAATAAAGTTGGCTGTGGCGTTGATTTTCTCATTACACAGCTTTTCTTTGACAATGATATCTTCTATTCTTTCCTTGACAAAGTTCGTAAAAAAGGTATTTATACTCCAGTTTTTGCAGGCATAATGCCTATTACAAATATGAAGCAGATTGACCGTATAATTTCTCTTTCCGGTACAAAGCTTCCAAACGAAGTTAAGATATTTTTAGAGAAATACAAGGACGACCCAAAAGAACTTGAAAAAGCAGGTCTCGATTTTGCAATCAATCAAATCAACGACTTGCTTGGTAATGGTGTCAACGGAATTCACATTTATACAATGAATAAACCTTATGTCGCAAGAACAGTTTTAAAGGGGATTAACAGATAATTTATGTTCGGCTATGTAACTATTTATAAACCTGAACTTAAAATTAAAGAGTATGAAGCCTATAAGGGTGTTTATTGCACTCTTTGTAAAGAAATGGGCAAGGAATATGGCTTGTTATCCCGATTTTTATTAAGTTATGACGGCACATTTTATGTTATGTATAAACTGGGTCTGTCAAAAGATAATATCAATGTAACCAATTCTCGTTGCACTTTTAATCCTTGCAAAAAGTGTATGAAAATTACAACTGAAAGTGATGTTTATAAGCTTGCAAGCACAATAACGGTTGTTCTGGCATATTTTAAATTAGTGGACAATCTTCATGATAGTAACTTTTTTAAAAAGCTACTTTTATATTTAATTTATCCATATTTTGCAATACTAAAAAATAAGGCTAAAAAGAAATATCTCGAAATCTTTAAAATTGTTGAAGATGGTATGAAATCTCAATTTGAGATTGAAAAAAGTCACAATCAATCCATTGACTTATCTGCTCATAATACGGCAGATATTTTGGGAAAGCTATTTGCACACAACGAAGAAGACAAAGAAAGAACATATAACTTTGGATATCAGTTGGGCAGGGTTGTTTATTTTTTAGATGCCTTTGATGACTTTGAAGATGATGTAAAGTCATCATCATTCAATCCTTTTATTCAGTATAAAAATCTTTTGGAAGAAGCCTCACATACGATTAATATGTCTATTGGTGAATTAGTCCATATATTAGAACAACAAAAACTGTATGATTTTCAACCCATTATTGAGAATGTAATATATGATGGTTTGAATTATCAGTTAGAAAAGATAAAGAACAAACACGGAGGTGAAAAACGTGAATAATCCTTACGAAATTCTTGGCGTTGGAAGAAATGCATCGGAAAAAGATATAATGGATGCATACAGAAAAATTGCAGGGGAGATAAACTATTCAAATCTCTCAGATAATGCGAAAAATGAAAAAATGAGAGAACTTGATTCTGCGTACGACCATATTTTAAATGAGATTCGTGGAACCTCTGCATATACACAAAATACAAGAGATAATTATCAGAGTACTTATGGTAATACTCAATTTGCAGACGTAAGAAGTTGTATAAATTCAGGTAGAATAGATGATGCTGAAACAATTCTTAATGGTGTCCCTTCACAGATGAGAAATGCAGAATGGCATTATCTTAAGGGTATGCTTTTCCAAAGAAGAGGTTGGCTTAACGAGGCTATAAATCATTACAAAACTGCATCCTCTATGGAACCTAATAACTTTGAATATGCAAATGCTTATAATGCAATGAAGAACAATGCAAATGGTGGTTACAGAACATCAAGAAAAGGCTCCGATACGGGAGTGTGCGATGTTTGCTCGGCATTACTTTGTGCTGATTGTTGTTGTGAATGTTGCGGTGGGGATTTAATTCCGTGTTGTTGATATGAATATGAGAAAAAAGATATCAATTAAAGTTTCCCTTGGTGGTGTAATTGCTGCAATTTCCTTATTGCTTATGCTTGTCGCAGGTGTAACAACAAGTCTTGTATATGCAATACCAATGATTACAGGAGCTTTTTTGATGGTTCTTGTTATTGAATTTGGAGCAAGGTTTGCTGCACTCGAATATATTGCAATATCCATTATTTCTATGTTACTGTTAGGCAACAAGGAAGCTGCAATAATGTATGTTGCTTTCTTTGGATATTATCCGATTATAAAGAGTTTTATTGAGAAAATTTCAAATAAAACAGTAACCTGGATTGTTAAATATTTATTATTCAATATTTCAATGGTTGCATCTTATTTTATTGTATCAAAAATCTTTATGATTACTTTTGATGACTTAGAAGATTTTGGAAAATACGCTATGCTTGTACTGTTGTTAATTGGTAATATATTATTTGTGCTGTACGATATAATGTTAACAAGATTGGTAACCATTTATATCTATAGGTGGCAAAAATACGTAAAAAGGATGTTTAGATAGGATGGCGCCGAAAAAGCCTGAAATAACCAATAAAAAAGTGAATGTTCATGAAGGGCATAGAGACAGATTAAGACAAAGATTTTTAACAGAAGGGCTTGAAAATTTCCAACCTCACAATATCTTGGAGTTGCTTTTATTCTTTAGTATTCCTGTAAAAGATACCAATAAGACTGCTCATGAGCTAATACATAGATTTGGGTCACTTTCATCAGTCTTTGATGCAAGTTTTGATGATTTGTGTACTGTCAATGGGATAGGTGAACGAACAGCAACACTTATTAAACTTATGCCTGAATTATTTCGAATGTATGAAATTGATAAAATTAATAATACTGATGACGTGTTGGATAATTGTGAGCTTGTTGCAGGTTATGCATCGAAGTATTTTAAAGGTGTAACAGAGGAACATTTATACCTTCTTTGTCTTGATTCTTCATTTAAGGTTTTACAGTTCGAACAAATCAGTTCTGGAACAGTAAACTCTACTCCACTAAATAATAGAAAGATTGTTGAATTAGCTTATAAGTATAACGCGGCAAACCTTATATTAGTACATAATCATCCGTCGGGGGTTGTTGCACCATCAAGATTAGATGTCAATGCTACAATGAATATAATTGAAATTCTAAAACCGTTGGGTATGAGATTAAGTGACCATATTATTATCGGTAATGGTGATGATTTCTTTTCGTTTAGACGAAGTGATAAATGGAAAGCCTTGTTTTAAAAAAGTTGTTCTTTTCCTATTGACTTTTTTTAGCGAATTTCATATAATATCAAGGTCACATAATTGCCGGTGTGATGGAATTGGCAGACGTGCTGGACTCAAAATCCAGTGGTAGCGATACCGTACCGGTTCGACCCCGGTCACCGGCACCAACAGAGACTTCTTTGGAAGTCTTTTTTTTTACATTAATTAACACAATGTACGGTTTATTATTGCATTTGTAAAAATTGTGTGTTAAAATTAATTCATATATTTTGGAAGGGGAATCTTTATGGATTTAAAGAAAATTATTGAGAAAAAAGACTCTGCTGCACAATTTATGATTGATGAAATCACTCATATTTGCAACAAGTTTGAAAAAAGAGCACCTGGTTCAAAGGGTGAACAGCAGGCTTGCGAATATATGGCAGACCAGTTGAAAGATTTGGGTTGTGACACAGTTTATGTTGATGAATACAAAGAAAACCCTGGTTCATTCTTTGGTTGGATTTATTTTACAATTACATGTTGTTTCTTAGCACTCGCATCATATTTCTTTGTTCCCGCACTTTCAATTGTGTTTATTGCTATTGGACTTTTACTCTGCATTTTGCAGTTTGGTCTTTACAAGAAAACTGTTGATAAGTTCTTTAAAGAGAAAATTGGTCATAATACAGCAGGTTTTAAAAAGCCAACAGGTGAAGTAAAAAGAAGGATTATCTTCAACGGACATCCTGACGCTGCTTGGGAATGGCCATTCAAGTATATGTTTACATATCTTGGATTTGATATTCATATGTTTGTATGTTTCATTGGTGCTTTTTATATGATTGGCATTTCAATTGCAAAACTTGTAGGCATTGATGCTGAGCTCGCTACAAGACTTGGCCTTGGTGCTCTTGCTTTTGTTCCATTCTGGTTTGGTCTTTACTTTATGTGGAATAGCAAGAGAGTTGTTGACGGTGCTAACGATAACCTTTCTGGTTGCTATATCGGTATTGCAATTCTTAAAATGCTTAAAGAAGAGGGCATTGAACTCGAAAATACAGAAATCGGTGTTGTTCTTACAGGTTCTGAAGAAGCAGGTCTTCGTGGTGCAAAAGCATATTGTGAAGCACATGCTCACGAATTTAATGACGTTCCTACATTCGTATATTCATATGATACAATTACACAGTCAGAATATATGCAGGTTAACTATCGTGACCTTAATGCCACTGTTAAAACTGATAAAGATGTTGGTGACCTTTATTATGAGGCATGTCAGGAACTTGGTATTAAATGTGGCAAGGGTGTAGTTCCTCCACTTGGTGGTGCAACAGACTCAGCTGCATTTGCACAAGCAGGTATGCGTTCAACAGGTATTACAGCTCTTAATCACGCTCTTCCTGATTTCTATCATACAAGACTTGATACTCCGGATGCACTTAATAAGACTTGCCTTGCAGATTGCTTTGCAGCAAGTGTTTTGGTTCTTGAAAAATTTGATAACGGTGCAAAACAGTAATTTTTAATTAATTAAGCTCTTCTATGAAAATAGGGGAGCTTTTCTGTTCATTTTTTATTAAAAAAGATTGAAATAAACATAGTGTTGTGTTATAATTAAAATATTAAAATTATGAAAGAGGGATTTTATGAAAATCAATGACCTTTTGCATAAAGTTTATGGCACAAATCCTAATGACAAAGGCAGTCTTCAACCTAAAGAAGCACTTGCTTATGGTATAACAGGCTTTGGTCAAAACTTTATCTGTACAATCATCGGTTCATATATTACAATCTTTATGACTGATGCTCTTCTTTTTGGTAGCGTTGAAAAAGGCGGTATGTTTGGTGCACTTGACGGTGCTATGGCAGTTGCTTTCTTGATGCTTGGTGTTCGTATTTTTGACGCTTTTAATGACCCAATTATGGGTTCTATTGTTGATAAAACAAGAACAAAATGGGGTAAATGTCGTCCTTTCCTTAAATGGATGGCAATTCCAATTGCAATTATGACTATTGCTTGCTTTATTCCGTTGCCAGCAAAAACACTTTCAACATTCGTTATTATTGCAATTATCTACACTATTTGGTCGGTTGTGTATACAGTTGCTGACGTTCCTTATTGGGGACTTTCAACTTGTATGACTAATGATACAGTTGTTCGTGGTAATATGCTTACAATTACTCGTCTTATTTGTACTCTTGGTGCAGGTATTGTAACAGTTTTTGTTCCAGTTATTACAAGTGCAGTCACAGCAAAGTTCAGAGATGCTGATGGTAATGTTATGCCAGAATTCATTCAGGCAAACGCAGACACACTTAAATACACATATTTTATCTGTGCTCTTGTATTGACAGTTACTGCTATCCCAATGTTTTACTATGGATTTAAGCATACAAAAGAACGTTTCACATCAACAGATGCTCCACCAAGCCTTATCCATAATTTGAAACTTCTTTTCAAGAATAAGGAACTCCTCCTTATTGTTGTTTCAGGTGTTCTCGGCGGTGCAAGAATGGTTTACACATACACAGGTGGTCTTTACTTTGCAAAATACGTTCTTAAAGACGAAGGCTTGTATGGCCTTATCACTCTTATGGTTGTTCCAGGTGGTCTTGTTGCTTCAATTCTTGTTCCATGGATGACAAAGAAATTCACAAAGAAATGGGCATATATTGGTGTTCACGTTCTCGGCGCAGTAGTAATGTTTGCTATGTACTTTATTGGTTATGATGCACCATGGAAACTCGTTGTTTGTGCAATCGGTCTTGTTCTTCTTGGTATTCCACAGGGTGTTAATAACATTATTACATACGCTATGATTGGTGATACTGTTGACTACCTTGAATGGAAAACTGGCGAACGTGGCGAGGGTATTTGTTTCGCTATGCAGACTCTTATCAATAAAGTTGGTATGGCTGTTGGTGCATTCGTTGGCGTTATGGCGTTTAGCTGGGCAGGAATTAATCCTGAAGCAACACCTGCAATTACTCCACAAGGTGAGCAGACACTTTGGAATGTCCTTATCCTTGCTGGTGCTCTTAGTATGGTTGGTACAATCATACCTATGCTTTTCTATACAATTACAGAAAAGCGTCAGGCTGAAATGGTTAAGGAAATCGAAGCAAGAAAAGCAGCTAAATAATAATTTTATAACTATATTGGACGGCGGTAGAAAACTATCGCCGTTAATTTTTGGTGAAGTATGAAATATGATAATATTGTAAAAGGAACATTTATAGAGAGACCTAACAGATTTATTGCAATCTGTGATATTGATGGTAAACAAGAAATCTGTCACGTTAAAAATACTGGTAGATGCCGAGAATTGCTCGTAAATGGCGTTACGGTTTATCTTGAGGAATGTTCTAACCCAAACAGGAAAACGCAATACGACCTGATTTCTGTCCAAAAGAACGATAGACTAATAAATGTGGACAGTCAAGTGGTAAATAAGGTGGTTTTTGAGTTTGTACCAACATTTTTTGAAAATGTTAAATTTATTAAACCTGAATATAAATACGGTAACTCTCGAATCGATTTTTATATTGAAACTGTAAGCGATAAAATACTTGTTGAAGTTAAAGGTGTAACCTTGGAAAATGATGGTGTAGTGAGCTTTCCTGACGCTCCAACCGTAAGGGGGATAAAACATCTTAAAGAGTTGCAAAAAGCGGTTACAGAGGGTTATAAAGCATATGTGCTGTTTGTTATTCAAATGTCGGATGTAAAATATTTTGAACCGAACAAAAATGCACATCCAGAGTTTGCAGAAACACTAAAAAAGGCGAGAGATAATGGCGTAATTCCATTGGCTTTTGATTGTGTTGTTACACCGGAGACTATTGAAATCAGAAAACCTGTTTTAATAAAGATATAAAAAATGCCGTAGTCATCCTTGACTACGGCATTATATATTTGTGTGTTTGGGATTAACCGAATTGTGAAAGCAAGAAACCTGCAGCAACTGCTGAACCGATAACACCGGCAACGTTTGGACCCATAGCATGCATTAAAAGGAAGTTTGAAGAATTGTATTTTCTGCCCTCAACCTGTGATACACGAGCAGCCATAGGAACTGCAGATACACCTGCTGAACCGATAAGCGGGTTAACTTTACCGCCTGTAACAATGTTCATGAGTTTAGCAAAAAGAACACCACCTGCGGTTGAAAACGCAAATGCAAGTAATCCAATTGCAATAACAAGAAGTGTTTTCTTATTAAGGAATGCAGAGCCTTCTGCAGTTGCACCAACTGTTGTACCAAGCAAAATTGTAACAATATTGCAAAGTGAATTCTGTGCTGTGTCTGAAAGTCTGTCAGTAAGGCCACTTTCTTTGAAAAGGTTACCAAGCATAAGGAAACCAAGAAGTGGAGCAACTGATGGAAGAATAAGGACACAAATAACAGTAACAATGATTGGGAAAACAATCTTTTCTGCCTTACTAACTGTACGAAGCTGATTCATCTTGATTGTGCGCTCTTTTTTAGTCGTAAGCAATTTCATAATTGGTGGCTGAATCAATGGAATAAGAGCCATATATGAATATGCAGCAACTGCGATTGAACCTAAAAGGTGAGGTGCAAGCTTACCTGTAAGGAAGATTGCAGTAGGGCCATCTGCACCACCGATAATAGCGATTGAAGCAGCTTCTTCAGGTGTGAATTGACCTGAAAGCATTGCCACAATAAACGCAACATAAATACCCAACTGTGCTGCCGCACCAAGTAAAAGGCTTGATGGGTTTGCGAGAAGTGGTCCGAAGTCAGTCATAGCACCAACACCCATAAAAATCAAACATGGGAAGATACTTGACTTAACACCTGCATAAATAAGTCTTAAAACACCGGTGTCATACCAATGTGCATTGGGGTCTAAATATGGATTGTTATCACCGACAAATGACATTCCTGTTGGGTCAGCCATAATTTCGGGGTATATGTTAACAAGAAGCATACCAAAGGCGATTGGAATTAAAAGTAATGGTTCAAACTTCTTAACTATTGCCAAATAGAGAAGAATAAATGAAACACCAATCATAACCCAGTTCTGCCAAGGTAAGTTAACAAAGTTAGATTGATTAAAAAGCTCTAAGAGAGCGTTTATTATCTGCATATCTGCACCTCAATTAGCCGATAACTGCAAGTACTTCATCAGTAGCAACGGATGAACCTTTTGTAGCAATTACTTGCTTAACAGTACCTGTGCAAGGAGCAACTATTTCGTTTTCCATTTTCATAGCTTCAAGGATGAAAAGAACGTCACCTTCGTTTACTGCTTGGCCATTTGAAATGTTAACTGAAAGAACTGTACCAGGCATTGGAGCAGTAACTTTTGTGCCGTCCCCAATAGCTACAGGAGCAGGTGCAGCAACAGGAGCTGGAGCTGCTTCAACAACAGGAGCAGCAGTAGGAATTGGAGCAGCAACATGTGCAACAGGAGTTGCAACAACGGGAGCTGCTGATGGAACAACAGCTGTAACAACTGCTTCATTAAGTTCATTTACTTCAACTTCGTAATCATTTCCATTTAATGTAACAACATATTTCATTTTTAATTATCTCCTTTATTTCTCAATGAGTTTGATTGATTTAAATACAAGTCTGTCGAGAGGGATTCCGGATTCTTTGCTTGTGATTGCCATAACCTTTGCAGCAGTTTCTTCATCTGTTTTATAAAGTTCAGGAGTGTCGCAAAGTCTAATTGACTTAAATACAAGTTGGTCAAGTGGAATCTCTGTTTGATGGCTTATAATAGCCATAATTGATGCCGCAGTCTTAAAGTCTGTTTTATAAAGTTCAAGTGAATCATCAAGTTTGATTGAACTAAAGCTGAGTCTGTTAAGTGGAATACCACTTTCGTGACTTACAATAGCCATAATTGATGCTGCAGTTTTGTAATCTGTTTTATAAAGTGTAAGACCATTAACTTGTTGTGTTGGTGCAACTGTTGTAACAGGAGTTGAAACTGATTCGAGGGTAGGTTTTGTCTCCTTTTTAGGAGATGATGTTTCAACTTTTTTTATTTTATCTGCTTTGTTTGCACCACTTTCAACTGCACGGATTACCTTTGAAAGCATTACAATAATAACTGCAAGAAGGATAAGAATAATTAAAACGACAATAAAACCAGTAGCAGAAATGCTTAAAATTTCTGATAATGTCATTTTGCGTCCTCCTTAATCGATTCTCTTGATGGAATACTTAAACGTGTTCTTTTCTTTTTCCGCTCTATCTGCAAAGAATTTTTCAGCCTGATCAGGGAAGGCAATATATGAAAGAACATCTTCATCACATTTTGCTATGTCACCGAGCTCTTCCTTTGTCTTTTCAAATGAAGGCTCAAGAAGGTCAGCAAAACGGCAAGTAATTGGTTCATCATCACCAAGAACCTTCTTCTGAAGGTCAGCGTCGATTTCGCCGGGTGCCTTACCATATTCGCCTTTGATATAAGCCTTGATTTCCTTTGAAATATTCTTATATCTCTCACCAACAAGAACGTTTGTAACAGCCTGATTACCAACCATCTGGCTAAGAGGAGTTACGAGTGGTGGATAGCCCATATCTTTACGAACCTGAGGGATTTCCAAAAGAGCTTCTTCCATTCTGTCAAGAGCATTCATATCTTCAAGGTTTGCCATCATATTTGAAAGCATACCGCCAGGAACTTTATAAGTTAATGCGTCTGTGTCGGTAACAAGAGCCTTTGCTTTAAGAAGACCTGAAGAAAGATATTGGTCACGAAGAGGTTTGAAGTGGTCGTTGATTTCTTTTAACACATTTCTGTTAAGACCAGTTTCATAACCAAACTCTGTAAGAGCATCATAGATTGTTTCTGTTGCAGGTTGTGAAGTACCACCTGAAAAACAAGATGTTGCTGTGTCAATTATATCGCAACCAGCTTCAACAGCTTTAAGAATTGTCATATAAGCCATACCGGTTGTACTGTGTGTATGAAGAATAATAGGCATTTCAGGCATTGCATCTTTAATTGCACCAACAAGGTCTTTTGCTTCAACAGGAGTCATAACACCAGCCATATCCTTAATACAGATTGTGGAACAGCCCATTTCTTTCATTTCTTTACAAAGAGCCACATATTTTTCAAGCGTATGAACCGGGCTGGTTGTGTAAGAAATTGCACCTGATGCAATAGCACCGTTTTTAATTGTTTCATCAACAGCTACCTGAATGTTACGAACATCATTGAGAGCATCGAAAATTCTGATAACATCAATACCATTTTCAATACTTTTCTTAACGAACATTCTAACAACATCATCAGGATAGTGCTTGTAACCGAGAAGGTTTTGACCACGAAGAAGCATCTGAAGTTTTGTATCAGGACACTTTTCCTTGATTTTTCTAAGTCTTACCCATGGGTCTTCATTAAGATAGCGAAGACATGAGTCAAATGTAGCACCGCCCCAGCACTCAAGAGAATAGTAACCTGCCTTATTAAGCTTTTCAAGAATTGGTTCAAAATCTGCGAATGGCATTCTTGTTGCAATAAGTGACTGGTTGGCATCTCTTAATACGGTTTCTGTAAACTGTACTTTCATAATTTTGCCTCCAAACACAAATGTTTTATACATAAAATACAAATTATCCCAATTTAATGTATTGTGATTATTATACATTATAAATACAGTATTATCAATAGGTAATGTAATAATAAAATATTTTTTGACGTAATAACAAAAAAAGACACTAGAATGTGTCAAATTTTGTTAATAAATTAGGACTTGTTTTTATCTTTTATGATTTTAAACAGTGATATAACACCCATATAAATTAGGGAAAACGCAAACACTTTTGTTAGAACATGTGATTCTATATTTTTTAGAAAAAAACCTGAAATAATTGCACCCAAAAATCCACCTAAAATTACAGGAAGGATTTCCTTATTTTTGATTTGCTTTTTAGTTGCATAAATAATTGTTGCAAGTATTGCACAGGGGATAAAAAAGATGAGATTTATTCCTTGTGCGACAACTTGTGGTGTTTTCGCAAATATAACAAGATAAATTATTAAAATTCCGCCACCACCAAAGCCCATTGACCCTACTAAACCCGATAAAAAACCGGCAACAATCGAAATAAGATAATTCATTTGAAAAGCAACCTCACTCCTGCCCAAATTATAAAAACAGAGAAAATTATAGTGAGTATATTGTTGGATATTTTCTTAATAAAAAATGTCCCCAAAACGCTTCCAATTAGCCCCGGTATTAAGTAAATGTAAGCATCAGATATTTTTACATCACCATTATAAATATAAATAAATGCACTTACTGTTGAAATTGGCAATATTGTTGCAACAGCATTGATTTGTGCCTCTTTTTGAGTCATTCCCATTTTTTTGTAAAGTGGTACGGTCAACATTCCACCGCCAGCACCAAGTAATATGTTGACACCGCCAATTAAATAGCCATAGAAAAATTTTTTAACACCATTCATAAATACACCTCATTAAATTATTTCGTAAGTTAGAGGGAATTATCCAAATAAAAAAGAGATTGTGTGATACAATCTCTTTTTTATGCTTATTCACTTGTTCACGTTCTTCAAATGCAATTCCTTAAGCCCATCAACTTCATCACAGATTTCTTTTAGATTACAAGTTGAGCAATCAAACATTACATTATCAAAAATGTGATTTAAAGCAGATGTTGTCTGATTAATTTTCTTTGCAACAGAATTAAGCTTTTCAAAATCATTAAAATTGGTAACAAAGTATATTTCAGCACTTTTAACATAAGAAAATTTGAAATATTCGTTTAAAAGAGTAGTGCCATAATCACCAAAAGCAACCCCTGATTTAATTGCCTTTTTGCTTACTCTTATCTGTTCACGCATGTTAAGAGCAGATGCCCTTGTCATAAATCCTTCAATATTTAAGTGGTATCTTAATGCTTCAAGTTCCTTGATTTTATTAAATGTGTCCTGCTCATTCTCAAAATCTTCAATTTGGATAAATACAAACTTTCCAAAAGGGGAGTCTGACATAATTTTATTAAGGTCATCACCAAATAAATGCACAGAATTCGAAAATTTTATATCACTTGAAACAGCAAGACCGCTAACACAAGGTTTTTGACTACCACCAAGTTCAAATGCAGTTTCAGATGAAAAAATCACTGAAATTTTCTTGCTTACATTCAAAGCGTTTTTGCCTGAAACAATATTTGCGCCACTTAAAATGCTCTTAATTTCATTGATAAGGTTATTATATAATCTCATTATAATTTCTTATCTCTTTTCATTTTGTCATAGTGTTTCTGCAACCAATCATAAACAACTCTCACAAGCTTCATATCAAGGTTGAACCAATAAATCGCAAAAGTAATAAGGAAAAGTGCGAGAATAACACCTAAAATAATTAAAATTATATCCATATTAATCCACCTTTGCCAAACCTTTTTGACGTGCGTATTCAGCAGCACCCAAGGCACCCATAAGCTGTGGGTCAGTCTTTAATTCAACAACGTTAATTTTAAGAACTTTTTCAATAGCCTTTTTAAGACCATCGTTTTTAGCACAACCGCCTGTAAGAGTAATGCTGTCAACAGCACCTGCTTTTTTAGCCATAACAAAGCATCGCTTTGCAACTGCCAACTGAATTCCCGCTGCGATTTCGTCCATTGGTTTACCTTCACCAACAAGTGAAATAACTTCACTTTCAGCAAAAACGGTACATTGAGCAGTAATTGGAATAGTGTTTTTAGCATTAAGTGAAAGCTTTGAGAATTCAGGTAAGGTCATCTCAAAAGCATTTGCCATAGCTTCATAGAATCGGCCTGTACCTGCTGCACACTTATCGTTCATAGCAAAGTTCTTAACTGTACCATCTGTGTCGATTGAAATACCCTTAACGTCTTGACCACCGATATCAATAATTGCCTTAACTTCAGGATTTGTAACATGTACACCCATAGCGTGACAACTGATTTCAGAAATGTTTTCGTCAGCAAAAGGAACTTTGTTTCGTCCGTAACCTGTACCGATAAGATATGTAAGCTCTTTTGCAGAGTTAAGTCCTTCTACTTGTGCAACTGCATCATCAAGAGCAATTTCTGCACTTTGAACTGGATTTATTTTACTTCTATTTGTAACATTTGCAACTATATTTCCGTTTTCATCAAGAATAACACATTTTGTGTATGTTGAGCCTACGTCGCATCCACCAAAATATTTCATAATTATATCTCTCCTTTACCAAGCCATATCGTCTTCAAAATCAAGAAGAGATGCATCAAGTGGCTCTTCTTGTAAAACTGTCTGCATATATTTGTTAACCTGGTCACGCATTTCACGTCTTGAAATTGTACGCGGGTCCATAAGGTCTTGTTTAACCCAAATAAAGTTAATGTTTCGCTCTCTTGCTTGGTCGTCAAATATACCTGAAAGACCATCCATACCTTTACAAGAAATTTGGTCATACATAATTACTGTGTCAGCATTATATTCGTCAACAATTCTCCAAAGTTCATCAACAACATTCTTGTAGCCACCCTTGGTGTGCTTTCTCATAATTGAACGCTGATATGTTTTTGCAAGGTCTTTTAAAGCCTGTTCTTTATCCTCTGTGTTAATTTCAAGATATGAAATCATAGTTTCCATATCCATAACAACATTGATACCCCAACAGTTTTCGAGCCAGTTTGCAAAACTTGTGTAGTAGTTAGCAGGACATGACCAAACAACTGCTCTGTGACGCATTTCCTTTGAAACGGGAGTTTTCTTCTCGTATGCTTTCATCATAATCTTGTTAACTTTTTTATCCACTTTAAGGAATCTTTCATTTGAACCACCTGAAAGATTAAAATAGAAGATTCTGTAAAGCCAGAAACAAGCACCAGTCATTTGTGGATATTCTGTTCTGTTAATATCCCATTTCTGTAATTCATATTCAAGCTGTTTATTGTACTGTTTCATTCTCTTGAAGAATGCATCCCAGTCAAATTTTTCACCGGTTTGTTTTTCAATGAATTCAATGAGTGCCTTGATTTCATCAACACCATACTCTTGAACATCTTCACCATTATAACGAAGTGGAATACCAAAAAAATGAGTCGGTAACTGCAATCTTCTGTCAAGGAATGATGAGTTCATAATTGAACCATCACAAGGCATATTAGTGCCAATCATACAACAACCGATTTTTGGATAGTCATCTTCAATAGCAACACCTGCTTCTGCACTTGGTAACGGACAAACATCAGCAGGAACTCCAAAACTTTCAGTAACTTCAAGATAGGGTGGCGTAATCTGTTGGTCAACCATTGAAGATAAGAAAATAGGTAATGTCTGTAATGGTACAGGAATAAGATTCGGAAAACCTGTAAAAATCTCATTTGGAACGATTTCATCCATTAAAACAATTTTCTTTGAGAGTTTGTTATTAGGATTGATTTTTTCATCAGCTGTTAATGATAAATTAATCATATCAGTAGTATGTTTAACAATCATATTGTAGTGAAGATGAGCCATACGGAGTTGTGGTCCACGGAGACCTGCAACGTGACGGTCAATAAATGAAGGAGCAGAGAGATAAGATGCCATCCAACGATATCTCCAAATACCCTTGACTGTTGAAATGGGAGCTTTAAGTGCCATTTTAATAATATCTTTCCAAGTAACAAGCCAACGATAATAGTCATAAATTGTGTCTTTAAAGCCACGCCATTCACGGTGCCTTAAGATGGCAGTATGCTCTTTGTAAAGTTTACCGTAATTATCCATTTTCTCTCATCTCCTTTGCTTTTTGAATTTTCTTGATTTCAAGACTTTCAACAAAAGCTTGAACACGTGTACGGAGTTGTCCCGACGCAGATGCAGTATATTGACGGTCAACTGCTGCAGTTGGTACACCATAGTCACCACTCATAACGTATGAAGCAAGTGCTCTTTCATAACCCCAATATTCGCAGAATTTAAGTTGTTCATACATAACACCATCTGCATTGTATTTGTCAACAAGTTCTTTAACGTAGTCGCGTCTTTCCTGAACTTTTTCGTGGCTCATAAATCTTGGACACTGGCTAGTTTTCATATAGTGAAGAGCAATTTGTGTAAGAACATCATCTTCATCATTTAGTATGATTTCTTCACGGCCGGGGAGTGAACCAAAACAGAAACGGTCAGCAACAACTAATGCACCACTATCTTCAATGAGTTTAGTAAAATCAGGGTCGTCCATTTCTGAACCGACAACAACTATTTTCGCTCTGTAATTTTTCTTTTGGTCAGGCTCTCTTGTTTTAAGCTCTTCTGCAGTTTCACGGAGCTTATCAATAATCAAGTATTTAGGACAACAGTATGTAGCAAGACATAGAACGTGAAATTCATAGCCTGTAATTCTTGGATTTTCTTCTTTTCTGTATTCACCAATTTCTGTAATAAGACGACAGATTTCATTGTGTTCTTCGACTGCTTTTTTTAACGCCTCGTCACTTGTATCAACTCCATAAACCTCGTTAAGTTTATCAAGAACTTTAACTTGTAACTGATTTGTATAGTGTTTAACTGTGTGCTGTTCAATTTTAAATGGTGAGTCAACAAAAGTTACAAAAAACTTATCATTTGGAACAAGATTAAGCAACTCAAAATGCTCGTATGTACGATTCATTTCTGAACAGGTTTCTGCACCGATAAGAGCAGAAAGGAAATTGTAACCACCTTCAATGCCTCTCTCAAGAAGAGCCTTAGAATAACCACAAAGGAATGAACTCATATAGTAAGTCGCAATATCCATTGAGCCTGTACGGGGAGCACGAAGTCTTACTGAAAAGCAATTATCAAGATTTAACAAAACCTCAGGAATATGATAACAAGTGTATGCAATGGCAAGTTTACCATCATTTGTTGCCTGTTTTACAAGGTCGTTATTCGCTTCTTGCAGTAAGTTTTCAAAATAGATTAAATGCTTTAAATCTTTCATTTATATAACCCCGATTTCATTAAGTGCTTTTCTTACACCATTTACTACATTTGATTCAGACGGAAGATTAAATATGTTTTCACCTTTAATATCAAATACAGATAGATTTTTATCATCTTCAATGTAACTCAATACAGGAATTTCGTTTGTATTTATGTAGTCTTTAAGGCTTTCGTCAGCCATACGGTTAACAATTACACCGATTTTTTCATACATAACAAGCTCGTCCGCAACAGATTTGATTGTATTTATAACCTGACATCCTTTTTTACTTGGGTCAGTAATAAGGAGAAGGTGAGTAACCTTTTCCATAACACGACGGTTAATCTGTTCAATTCCCGCTTCACCATCAATTACAACATAATCAAATTCATTTGAAAGAATTGATATAACTTCTTTTAGGTATGTATTGATTTTACAGTAACATCCTGCAGTTTCAGGTCGTCCAACTGCTATGAACGAATATCCGTCCGTTTCAACGAGCGCATCAAAAATTCTATATTTTGCTTCACCTAAAAGCTCAATGGCAGTTCTTGTATCACCTTCATCAACAGATGCGATAATCTCTTTTCTTATATCGTCTATTGTAAGCTTAACATCAATACCCAAAGCAGTTGACAGTCCAACAGCAGGGTCTGCGTCGATGGCCAAAATTTTCTTGTCGGGATATCTTTCAACAAGACACCTGACGATTGTTGCAGAAAGAGAAGTCTTACCAACTCCACCTTTACCTGCAACTGCAATAATAGTTGATTTTCTTTCCATTTTATCACCTTATTTAATTGCTATCGGCATATTCCATTTAAATGTCATAGCAAGAATTCTCAAAATAAATGTAACGGCGACGCCGAAAATGATTGCCAAAGTTTCATTTATGTGAATAGTTGAACCATACATATAAAGAATATAGTAAACAGACGCTCCTAATAGAGCAGCTATTGCATAAATACGTTTAACTAAAACAAAAGGTGTATTATTTGTGAGTACATCACGTAACATACCACCACAAATACCTGTTAAAAGTCCACAAGTGATACAAATAAGAGCATTGTCGGAATATCCTTTGTCTATTGCTACCATAACACCGACAACAGCGAAAATGCCAAGACCAAGGGCGTCAAAAATATCATTGATTTTTTCAATTCTCAATTCATTTTCAAGATATGTATGACTAAATTTTCTAGCAAATAAAAATACAATAATTGCAACAATAACGCAAATTAATATGTACCATTTTAAGCTGAAAATTGCAGGTGGAGAAAAACTAAAAATAACATCTCGAGTGAGTCCACCGCCATGAGCTGTAATGATGGAAAGAAGAATAACACCAAAAAGGTCTGTTCTTCGTCTTATGGCAATCATTGCACCTGAAATAGAAAATGCAATAACACCAATTATTTCAATAATAGTTGAGAATATTCCCATATTTTTACCCTCACTTTGTAGTTGAACAAAACTTGTCATCTTTTAACATAATTTTAACATAGAATACATTAATAGTAAAGTATTTAATAAATAATAAAAGTCACAAATAATATTGTGACTTTCATTGAAAAAATATGATTAAATTATATGAATATATCTTGCAAAAGAAGCATAATTACTCCCGATATACCACTGACAGATGATATGCCTAATGTTAGATAATTTACGGGAATGTGAATTGATATGTACTTTCCCAAAAGGTTAACGGCAAAAAGAGCACACAAACCTTGTAATGATGTAAGAAAAACTGAAAGAAAAAATCTTTTTGATTTAATATGTGTAATAAAAATTACCAAGACATAAATTGAAAAAACAAACCCTAAGAATATTTTTGCAGAAGTCATATTTTCACTCCTTAAATAATTTTAATACAACATTTTTATTAAAATCTGGCTTATTTTATTCCGCTTTGAATATAATAAAATATGAAGGAGTGAAGAAATGACAGAAACAAAATTTACTTATGAGCAATATTGTACCTTTTGCAAGAAGAATATAATAATTGAAGAAGTTTATCTTTTGGACGGTAATAAAACAGTAAAATGTACAAATACAAAATGTGAAAATCATGGAAAAGATTGCAAAAACAAATTAAGAGAAAATAATTGATTTATTTATTGACCGTTTGAATAAATGATAGTATAATTAGAGTGATTTACAGAACATTAAACATATTATTATATATTCAGCGGTGATTTTATGCAGAAAATTGTTGATTCGGTTTACGATATCATCGCATTCTCAAATGGTATCATTTATACAAAAAAGACAGTTCTTGAAAATGGGTCTGTCAAGGTTAGTTTTTATGGATATGATATAAAAAGAATGCAAAATACTCCGGTAACAAAAAGTGTTTATCTTCTTAATAAATACGGTTCGGAATACAAAAAAATAGCAGAGCAGTTGGGCGATTATGTTTCATGTGATGCAGAAATACTTTCTAATAAACATGTTATTGTAGTATATAGCAGTGGTGAAACTGGAATTTTTTCACCTGATGGTGAGATGGTTTGGTCCTGTGACCTAATTTATCAGGGTAGTGAAATCACTGGAGCAGTTGCCGATGGAAATCAGATATGGAGTGTTGTGCCGGATAAGAATTGTGTTGTAAGTTATTCAATTTCTCACAAAAAGTTTAGTATGAGAATTGGCTCGTCACAGTCAACTTCCTTCCAAAAACCTGTATCTATTTCAAAATATGATAATGAATTATTTGTTTGTAATGCTGATTCACAAAAGGTAAGAACAATCAGTCTTAAGGATTATTCGGTAAACGACTTTAGAATTTTTGATGAGCCTGTTTATAAGTATCTTCGTTCTTGCGGAAAAGAAATTGTTGTTCTTGAATCAGGTGTTTACGTATTATAATTAAAAACAAAGGAGAATATAAAAATGAGTGAAGAATTTAATCCTGACCTTGTGTCAGTAATTGACGAAAATGGTGTTGAACATGTTTTTGAAGAGCTTGACAGAATTGAAACTGATACTGCAAAATATGTTGCACTTCTTCCTGTTTATGATGAGGCAGAAGAAATCCTTGATGACGATGGTGATGTAATCATTCTCAAGGTTAGTGAGGAGGACGGCGAAACATATTTAGAGCCAATCGAAGATGAAAACGAGTTCAATGAAATTGGCAAAATCTTTGAAGAAAGATTATCTGAATTATTTGATATTGATGAAGAATAATTTTTATTATCTATAATAAAATATTATTACCCTGCGAAGCCCGATAACTGCGGACGATATTAACCCAACACACTATTAAAGGGAGCTTTTACTCGATTTCATTGGGAGCAGACCTCCCGTCTTTTGACGGAAGAAGGGAGCACAGATATGAACGGAGAGCACCCACCTGCTTAACATGCAGGTTAGTATTCACCGCAACCGACTTTGCGGGGCACCTATAATAAATGAAATTATCTCATTGTAATTTATTTACAATGAGATTTTTTTATGATATATTTATCACAGTTTAATATTTAAGGTGGTTTAAATATGAGAGAAAGAATTATCCAATTTGGTACAGGTAACTTTTTGCGTGGTTTCTTCTGTGATTTCATTAATACAATGAACGAAAAAGGCTTGTATGATGGGAAAATCGTTATTGTTCAACCTACAAAGGGTGGAAAGACAGAAATTCTCAACAGTCAGAATGGTGAGTATAACCTTTATCTTCGTGGAATTCAGAATGGTAAAGAAATTTGCGAACACAAGGTAATTAAATCAGTTTCACGTGGTGTTGACCCATATAGTAATTATGATGAATATCTCAAATTAGCAGAAAATCCTGATATGAGATTCATAGTTTCCAACACAACCGAGTCAGGTATTGAATTTAATGAAAATTGTACTTTTAATGACAAACCTGCATTGTCATTCCCGGGAAAATTAACCCAGTTGTTATACCATAGATATCAAAATAGTCTTAATGGATTTATTATTTTTCCATGCGAATTGATTGATAACAATGGTGATGCACTTAAAGAATGCGTACTTAATTATGCACAACTTTGGAATTTAGGCGATGGCTTTGTAGAATGGATTAAAAATGAAAACTCATTCTGCAACACACTTGTTGATAGAATTGTAACAGGCTATCCTAAAGATGAAGCAGTAAAAATAAATGCAGAAATTGGTTATGAAGATAAACTATTGAATACTGCTGAATTATTCCATTTATGGGTAATTGAGGGTAGTTTTGAAGAAGAATTACCACTTATGACAGCAGGTTTCAATGTTGTTTGGACCGAAAATGTTAAACCATATAAAAAAATGAAGGTGAGAATACTTAACGGAGCACATACATCCCTTGTTTTCCCTTCTTTGCTCTGTGGTGTTGAAACTGTTGGCGAAAGCATTAATGACGAGCAACTTAAAAACTATCTCGACATATGCTTGTCAAAGTATATTCTTCCTATTTTAGGTGATAATGAAGAGAATCGCAATTTTGCAAATGCAGTTTTAGAAAGATTTGCAAACCCATATATAAAGCACAGTTGGAAGGCGATTTCTCTTAATTCTGTAAGCAAATACTCTGTAAGAGTTTTGCCAACACTTATGGATTATATTGAAAATAAAAATTCAATTCCAAGACCATTAGCATTTTCACTTGCTTGTTTAATCGAATATTACAAGACAAATAAACCTCAGGATAACGAAAACACAGTTGCATACATAAAAGACAATGATATAATGTCGATTCTCTCTAACACTCAGTTGTGGGGATATGATTTATCCAATTTATATGATGTTGTTAATGAAAGTCTTGAAAAAATACATAACTCAGGAATCAGAGAGGCGATTGCATGGGCTATTATGTAATTAACGAACGAGATAATATTAAAGTTAATCTTGAAAATGGTCACAAATATGCTTTAAGAGATATAAAAATTGGTGAGGCAATTATAAAATATGGTTTCCCAATTGGTGTTGCCACAGAAGATATTGATGAGAACGAACATGTTCATTCTCATAATCTTAGAACACTACTTTCAGGACTCAAAAGTTATACGTACAATCCAAGGTTTGAAAAAGTTGAACCTAAATCTCCAATTATGATAGAAGCATTTGTTCGTGATAATGGAGAAATTGGTATCCGTAATGATATTTGGATAATTAATACTGTTGGTTGCATTAACAAAACTGCAGAAAGAATTGCAAGTCTTACAAATGCTTTTGCATTTCCACATCCTTATGGTTGCAGTCAACTTGGTGAAGACTACACAACTACTCAAAAAATTCTTTGTGGACTTATTAAGCATCCTAATGCAGGTGGGGTACTCGTTTTAGGACTTGGCTGTGAAAATAATAATATTCCTGAGCTTAAAAAGGTTATTGGTGAATACGATGAGAAGAGAGTCCGTTTTCTCAATATTCAAGACTGTGAAGATGAAATTGCAGATGCCATAAAGATTGTTGATGAATTAAAGGCATTTTGTGAGAATGACTTAAGAAAACAAGTTCCAATTAGTAAACTTAAACTTGGTTTAAAATGTGGTGGTAGCGATGGCTTATCTGGGATTACTGCAAATCCACTTTGCGGAAAAGTTTCAGATAAACTCATTTCCATGGGCGGCACAGCAGTGTTGACTGAAGTTCCCGAAATGTTTGGTGCAGAGCAACTTTTAATGAATCGTTGTGAAAATGAAACTGTATTTAATAAAACGGTTGAACTTATCAATAATTATAAACAATACTTCATAAATCATAATGAGCCTGTAAGTGAAAATCCTTCTCCTGGCAACAAGGAAGGAGGAATTACAACTCTTGAAGAAAAATCTCTTGGCTGTGTCCAAAAGGGCGGAACAGCAATCGTTGTAGATGTACTTGATTATGGTGATATATTATCAAAATCAGGGCTTAATCTCCTTAATGGACCCGGAAACGATATGGTTGCTGTCACAAATTTAACTGCTGCAGGCTGTCACTTAATTCTTTTCACAACAGGTAGGGGAACACCTTTGGGTGCGCCAGTACCGACTCTTAAGATTGCAACAAATTCTAATCTTGCAAACAAAAAACCACATTGGATAGATTTTGATGCTCAAACAGGCAGTGTAGAAGACTTACTTAGTTTAATTGTAGAAACTTCAAACGGAAAACAGTCAAAAAATGAATTGAATTCATATAGAGAAATTGCAATATTTAAAGATGGTGTAACATTATGATGAAAAATCCTGACGTTTGTGTCAGGATTTTTTGTTTATATCATAATAATTAAGTCAAAACTCTTTTCACAAGGAGTGATAAAAATGAAAAATAAAATATTAAGAGTTGAGATATCAATTCTAATAGCAATTATTATGGTGAATATCTTTAGTTTTATTGGATTTTCTCAACAATGTGATGACATCAGAAACAAGGTTTTAAGAATGCATGTTATAGCAAATTCAGATGAAAACTATGACCAAAAACTTAAACTTAAAGTCCGTGATGCAGTACTTAATGAAGGTGGAGAACTTTTTGATGGTAGTTTAACAGCTGATGACGCAGAAGAAAAAATAAAACCTAATATAAAAAGATTAGAAGATGTAGCGATAGATACTGTTAGAAGAGAAGGTTATGACTATGATGTGCGAATCTATGTTGTGGATGAATTTTTCAAAACAAGGGTATATGAAAATTCTGTAACTCTACCGGCAGGTGAATATACAGCAATTAAGGTTGTAATAGGCGAGGGTAAAGGGGAAAATTGGTGGTGTGTAATGTTTCCACCAATGTGTCTGCCATCAGCAAGTGAAAATACACAGATTAACGATGTATTAAATGAGGAAGAAATAGAAATTGTTTCTGATTATAAACGGTACACTTTTAAATTTAAATTTTTGGAAATCTACAAAGAATTAACAAAAAAATTTAAATAAATTCTTTACAAAATATAATCCTCTTTGGTAAAATGTTACTTGTAAGAGTTTACATTTATCGAGGAGGATTAATTATGCCACTTGTATTAGCACATAGGGGAGCAAATACTTTTGCACCACAAAATACAATTCCTGCATTCCAAAAATCAGTTGATTTCAAGGCGGATGGAATTGAAACGGACGTTCATTTGTGTCTTGATAATGAAATAGTTATTTGTCATAACTATACTATTGATGAAACATCAAATGGTTTTGGTCGTATTGATGAAATGACTCTTTCACAGCTTAAAGGTTATGATTTTGGCTCATATTTCAGCAAGGAATTTGTAGGCGTAACATTACCGACAATGTCTGAACTTTTGGATGTTGTAAAAGATATGGCATTAATTAATATCGAGATTAAACCACCTCAAAAAGACAACGACCTTGTTAAAAAGGTTGTTGAGAAGATTCACGAATATGGCATTGTGAATAACTCTATTGTATCTTGCTTTGACCCTGAGTGTGTACGTCAGGTAAAAGAATTTGATAAGAATGTCCAGACAGCTCTTCTTTATGAAAAAAGCGAGTTAGGCAATGAAATTATGTCCTTTGGTGTTGCAAAATATTGTCAACAATTAGGTGTTGATGCAGCACATCCTGAATATTTCCTCATTTCCCATAAAGAGATAATGGAACTTCACAATTTGGGTATAAAGGTTAATCCATGGACAGTAAATGAAAGAGAAGATATAATAAAATTGACTAAATGGGGTTGCGATGCTTTAATTACAGATGTTCCTGATTTCTGTAAAAAGGTATTGGAGGAACTATAATGAATAAAGCAAAATATAGTATTATTCCAAAACCTCAAAAATATGATTTGCTTGATGGTACGTTTGTTATTACATCTGAAACAGAAGTTCTGTGCTATCCTGAATTTATGAAGGCTGGAAAGTATATTTCTAAATTTCTAAGAACAAAGAAAGAAGCAAAAAGAGGTTCAATAAAGTTTGTTAAGGATGATAAAATACCTTCAGAAGGCTATAAACTTAAAGTTACAACAGAAGGAGTAATTATCTCATCATCAGATGTAAACGGAGCTTTTTACGGTGCTGTTACTCTTAAAATAATGATAATGCAATCAAAGAAAGCAAGTGGTGTATCTGAACTTAATTGTTCATACATATATGACTATCCAAAATTTTCATTCCGTGGTGGAATGATGGATGAATCTCGTCATTTCTTTGGTGTTGATGCCGTAAAACGAGCCTTGGATGAGATGGCTATGCTTAAGCTCAATAAATTCCATTGGCACTTAAGTGATGACCAAGGCTATCGTATTGAGAGTGAAATTTATCCTTTGCTTAACGAAATAGGTAGTAAAAGACAGTATGAATTTTTAGGTGGCGCAGAAGTTTTATCATATCTTGGTATGAAAAAAGACGGCGATGAATATTTTCGTTTTTACAAAAAGGATGAAATTAGAGAAATTGTTGATTATGCTAGTAAACTCTGCATTGACATCATACCTGAAATTGGTATTCCAGGGCATACTGTTGCAATGCTTGCAGCATACAATAATTTGTCTTGCAAAAAAGAAAACTATGAGGTTTTCTGCGAGAATGCAATAACAAAAGATATTCTTTGCGTAGGGCAAGAAGAAACGTACGAATTTATCAAAAATCTTCTTGCAGAAGTTTGTGAATTATTTCCATATGAGTATTTTCATATAGGTGGAGATGAAGCATTTAAAGGACATAAAATTTGGGAGAAAGAATGTCCCGTTTGTCAAGCAAAAATGAAAGAGTTAGGTTTTACAAAAGGTTCAGAGCTTCAGACATATTTTACAAATCGTATTAATGATTATCTTAAAACACTTGGGAAAAAATGCATTGTTTGGAATGATGGTATAGACGACAATACAAGCAATGATGTTGTTGGACAATATTGGATTTCTCGTAGTGCACTATGGGTTAAAAATGAGTGTAAGAAGAGAAAGTATATTGTTTCAACCTGCCCGACATTGTATTTTGACTATAACTTTTCCAAGTCATCATTAAAAAAAGTTTATAATTTTAATGTAGTAAAATCGGGTTTTGTTAACGAGAATAGAGTTTTGGGCATTGAATTTGAATCTTGGTCAGAATGGATTGTTAATGAGAAAGTGTGGCAATTTGCTGTTTATCCAAGAATTTACGCTATGTCTGAGGTGGCATGGACTGAGGATAATAAGAAGAATTTTAAGGATTTTTATAGGCGACTAAATTTCTTTAAAGCATATATGCGAGCAAAGAATATTAATTACTCCAGAATAGAAAAGAAGAAATTGTTTGTGTCTAACCGTTCAGTTTTCCATCTTGGACATTGGGGTAATGAATATAAATATAACGAAAAAATAAAGGAAAAAGAAGGTAAGGAGAAATAATTATGGGTATTGCTCAATTTTTACCTATGTTTGCAGGCATTGGTCTTTTCCTTTACGGCATTACTGCTATGGGTGAAGGTCTTGAATATGCGGCAGGCTCAAAAATGAAAAAAATACTTGGTGCACTTACCAAGAATAGATTGCTAGCTGTTTTAATGGGTGCTCTTGTAACAGGATTAATTCAAAGCTCAACAGCAACAACAGTTATGGTTGTTGGTTTTGTTAACGCAGGGCTTATGAACCTAGCACAGGCTGTTGGAGTAATTATGGGTGCTAATATTGGTACAACTGTTACCAGTGTGCTTATTGCATTGGATTTAACTGCTATTGCACCAGTGGCACTCTTTATTGGTGTGTTTATAATGCTTTTTGTAAAAAAAGACATTGTTAAACATATTGCCCAGACTGTCGCAGGCTTTGGTATGCTTTTCTGGGGTATGGACACTATGTCATCATCTATGGCTCCGTTACGTGATTCACCCGTGTTTGCTGAATGGATGACAGGTTTTAATAATCCTTTTATTGGTATTCTTGTTGGTATTGTTGTTACAGTTGTAATTCAAAGCTCATCTGCCAGTGTTGGTATTTTGCAAGCACTTGCTTTACAAGGATTGGTACCGATTAATCTTGCGATATATATTCTTTTGGGACAGAATATAGGTACTTGTCTTACTGCACTTCTCTCAGCAGTAGGTACAAAAACAAACACAAAGAGAACAGCATGTATTCACTTGTTGTTTAATGTTATCGGTTCGTTAATTTTCTTAATGATTACAGCTTTTACACCTTACACATCACTGTTAGAAAGTATAAGTGATAATGTGTCTGTTCAGATTTCTGCAGCACACATTATATTCAATGTTGTAAGTACGATTATTCTTTTCCCATTTGCTAATTTACTTATTAAAATGGCGTGTTTACTTGTACCTGACAAGGAACCTGAAGATTCTAAACTTGAATATAAATTCTACGACGAACACCTTCTTACAACACCACCGGTTGCTGTTGAACAAATCGGTAAAGAAGTTGTGCGAATGGCAAAACTTGCACGTGATAACTTTGACCGTGCAGCAAACGCCTTGATTAATAATGATACGTCAAAGAAAGAAAAAATTGAATCCGTTGAAGAAGTTGTTAACTTCCTAAATCACGGAATTACAAGAAATCTTGTAAAAATCAACGCTCTTGATTTAGACTATAATGATGCTAAATATATCGGTCGTCTCTTCCACGTTGTAAACGATATTGAGCGTATCGGTGACCATGCAGTAAATCTTGTTGAAGCTGAGGTTGTTCGTAATAATGAAAAACTTGCAATTTCTGAAGGAGCAGTTGAAGAATTAAAAACAATGCACAAATGTGTTATGGACTTGTTGGATGCATCTATAAATTCATTCGAAAAGCAAGAACTTACATTTGATGAGGCAAAATATATTGAAACACTTGAAACAATCTCTGATAATCTCAAAGAAAAATATCAGAATGCTCATCTTCAACGTCTTAATGAAGAACACTGCGAAACACGTGCAGGTATGATGTTTGTTAATACTCTTATTGATTTTGAACGTGTTGGTGACCATGCAAAGAACATTGCTTTTGCTGTAGGTAAAAAGCCTGATAGCAAAGCGGGTATTGATGAAGCATTGTTAAGTGCATATTAATAATTGCTTATAAAAAAGACCTGTTCAATTGAACAGGTCTTTTTATTTTTATGATTTTATTTAATTACCCTGATGCGAATAATTCCGTTGATTTTCTTTAATGCTTCAAGTGATTCAGGAGAAGCATTTGTATCTGAATCGATAACAGTATATGCATATTCACCCTTGGATTTATTAACCATATTGTCGATGTTAACATCTTCATTAGCAAAGGCAGAAGTAATTTTGCTTACAATACCGGATATGTTTTTATGCATAATGGTAATTCTGTGTTTTTCACCATTTGTCAATGAAACAGCAGGGTAGTTAACAGAATTTACAATGCTACCATTTTCAAGGAAATCTGCAATCTGGTCAACTGCCATCATAGCACAGTTATCTTCAGATTCAGGAGTTGATGCACCAAGGTGAGGAATAGCAATAACACCAGGAGCACCAATTACAGCATCGTTAGGGAAGTCAGTAACGTAAGCTGCAACTTTACCATTCTCAAGGGCAGAAAGGATACTGTCCGTGTCAACTAATTCACCACGTGCAAAGTTGAGAATTCTAACTTCATCCTTCATTGTAGCGATAGTATCTGCATTGATGAGACCACGAGTTTTGTCATTAAGTGGTAAGTGAAGTGTAATATAATCACTTTGAGTATAAATTACATTAAGGTCATCAGTAAGTGTTACATGATGGTTAAGTGTAATGCTTTGTGTTACAGAAAGGAATGGGTCATATCCAATAACCTTCATTCCAAGTGCTGCTGCAGCATTAGCAACGAGAATACCGATAGCACCAAGACCGATAACACCAAGTGTTTTGCCCTTAATTTCAGGACCTGCAAAAGCACCTTTGCCTTTTTCAACATCCTTTGGTACTGTGTCACCATTTCCTTTTAATGTTTTTGCCCAGTCAATAGCAGGAATGATTTTTCTTGATGAAAGGAAAAGGCCTGTAAGAACAAGTTCTTTAACAGCATTAGCGTTAGCACCAGGTGTGTTAAAAACAACAATACCTGCTTCACTGCATTTGTCGATAGGAATATTATTAACACCTGCACCTGCTCTTGCAATGGCAAGAGTATTGTTATTGAACTCCATGTCGTGCATTGATGCTGAACGAACAAGAATTGCATCAGGATTTATAATTTCTGTACCACAAGTGTAATTATCACTAAAACGGCAAAGACCGGTTTTAGAAATTTTATTTAATGTTAAAATGTTATACATAATTAATTCTCCTTATGAATTTGCTTTCTCAAATTCTGCCATAAATTCTACAAGTTTCTCAATGCCTTCAACAGGCATAGCGTTGTAAATTGATGCTCTCATACCACCAACTGAACGGTGACCTTTAAGGTTAACAAAACCTGCATCTGTTGCTTCCTTGATAAATTTAGCATTAAGTTCTTCGCTATCTGTAACGAAAGGAACGTTCATAAGTGAACGGTCTTCAGGAACAACTGTACCTTTAAACATCTTGCTGTTATCAAGGAAATCATAAAGAATTTTTGCTTTCTTAATATTTCTTTCTTTAATTGCTTCAAGGCCACCCATTTCTTTGAGCCATTCAAGAACAAGTTTACAAATGTAAATTGTGTAGCATGGGGGAGTATTGTAAAGAGAATCGTTATCAGCCATAATTTGATAGTTAAGCATAGTTGGTGTGATATCTCTTGCGTTGCCAAGCATGTCTTCACGGATGATGCAAATTGTAAGACCTGCAGGTGCAACATTCTTCTGAGCACCACCATAAACCATTGCGAACTTTGAAACGTCAATAGGTTCTGAAAGGAAGCATGATGAAACGTCTGCAATAAGTGGAACATCACCTGTATCAGGAAGTTCGTGATAAACTGTACCGTAAATTGTATTGTTCATACAAATATAGAAATAGTCTGCATCCTTTGTGAATTCGTTTTTATCAAGCTTAGGAATATATGAGAATGTTTTATCTGCAGATGAAGCAACTGCTTTACATTCGCCGTATTTCTGTGCTTCTTGATATGCTTTTTTTGCCCACTGACCTGTGATTACAAAGTCAGCTTTACCATTCTTGTTCATAAAGTTAAGTGGAATAGCGGCGAACTGAGTTGAAGCACCACCCTGCAAGAATAAAACCTTATAGTTATCAGGAATATTCATAAGTTCACGAAGAAGTTGTTCTGCACCCTTGATGATGCTATCATAAACCTTTGAACGATGGCTCATTTCCATTACGGATTGACCGCTACCTTCGTAATCAAGCATTTCTGCTGCAGCCTTTTTAAGTACCTCTTCAGGAAGCATTGAAGGACCTGCTGAAAAATTATAAACTCTTGCCATTGATATAACCTCCAAATGTGTTTTACAATAAATTATATGTTAAAAAAATAAACATTGACGGAATTATACCAAAAAGAGAAATAAAAAGTCAATAGAATGACAAAAAAATAACAAACTTTTTTGAATAAATATTAATATCTTGCAAAAAGTTGTTCAAAATTTTAACAAAGTTGAGTCGAAATATAAAATTTACAGAAAATTTATTGTTTTTATTGCAGTAATTTATAATTTATTATATAATAATATTTCTTAAATTAGGAGTGATATTTTTATTTATGGAAAAATCAAACATTTTATTTGACAAATTTAATGAAAAATCATTTTCAATTCCTATGGTTGCTTTGCGTGGGCTTGTTGTTTTTCCGGAAATGACAATGCATTTTGATGTTGGAAGACCAAAGTCTGTTAAAGCGATTAAATCAGCTATGGAAAAGAAAACTAATATATTTCTTGCAGCACAGATTGATATGGAATGTGACGACCCTCGATTTGATGATATTTATCGTTCAGGTGTTGTTTGTGAGATTAAACAAGTTATGAAATTGCCAGGTACTGATACTCTACGTGTAATCGTTTATGGACTATATCGTGCTGAACTTTTACATATGAACTCAGCCAACCCGTATTTGTCTGCAATCGTCCGTAAAATTGAAACAGAACAGGTTCCAGTTGAGGATTCTATGTATGAGGAGGCTCTTGTTCGAAATCTTGTTGGAATTTTTGAGGAGTATTCTTACTTTGTTCCAAAACTTCCAAACGATATTGTTGTGGGTGTTTCTGTACGCAAAGAGTCAGCAGAAATAACAGACTACATCCTTTCAAATATTCCATTGGATTATGTAGTTAAGCAAGGGTTACTTGAAGAACTAAATCCCTTAAAGAGAGCGGAGTCACTTTGCTTAATTCTCAAAAGGGAAATCGAACTTTTAACTATTGAGGAAGAAATCAATAATAAAGTTCAAGAACAGATGGAAGAAAATCAACGTGAATATTATCTTCGTGAGCAAATAAAAGCAATTTCTGAAGAACTTAATGAAGGCGATGGCACAATTTCTGAATCTGAAGAATATAAAGAACAAATTCGTGCTATCGGTTTCACAGAAGATGTTGAAAGAAAGCTTCTTCGCGAATGTGACAGACTTATGAAAATGCAGTCTTCAAGCCCTGAATCTGCAGTTATAAGAAATTATCTTGATAAGATTATTTCTCTTCCTTGGAAATATTGTACTGAAGAAAATCTTGATATTGAACACGCACAGGAAGTTCTTGATAATGACCATTATGGACTTCATGATGTAAAGGAAAGAATTATTGAATTTCTTGCTGTTCGTAAAATTAATCCTGATGTAAAAGGTCAGATAATCTGTCTTGCAGGCCCTCCAGGTGTAGGTAAAACGTCAATCGCACGTTCACTTGCAAATGCTATGGGCAGAACTTATGCGAGAATTTCTCTTGGTGGTGTACGAGATGAAGCAGATATCCGTGGCCATAGAAAAACTTATATCGGCTCAATGCCTGGTAGAATTATTGATGCTATTGAATCTGCAAAGAGTTCAAATCCGCTTATTCTTCTTGATGAGGTTGATAAATTAGGCTCCGACCATCGTGGCGACCCATCATCTGCACTCCTTGAAGTGCTTGATGCAGAACAGAACAGCACATTTACGGACCATTATCTTGAAATCCCTTATGATTTAAGCAAGGTTATGTTTATTACAACTGCCAATGACAAGAGCAGGATTCCTGCACCATTACTTGATAGAATGGAAATCATTGATATTCCAGGTTATACATACGAGGAAAAATTTAATATCGCCAAGAAACATCTTGTACCAAAACAAATTGTTGATAATGGTCTTAAAAAGTCCTATGTTAAATTCACAGATAAAGCACTTAAAGCAATAATAAGTGGTTATACAAAAGAAGCAGGTGTTCGTGTTCTTGAAAGAACAATTGCCAAGGTTCTTCGTAAAATTGCTGTTGAATATGCAAAAGGCTTTGAAGGTAAAATATCTGTTAAAGATACTGATTTAGAAAACTATCTTGGAGCAGTGAAATTCAAACCTGACGAAAGCTCAAAATTTGACCAAGTTGGTGTAGTTAATGGATTAGCTTATACATCAGTTGGTGGTACAATGTTAACTGTAGAAGTAGCGGTTATGGAAGGTAAAGGTAACCTTGAACTTACAGGCTCACTTGGCGATGTAATCAAGGAATCTGCTAAGGCTGCAATCAGCTACATAAGAACTAACGCAGATAAATATAGAATTGATAAAGATTTCTATCAAACCAAGGATATTCATATTCATTTTCCAGAAAGCGCAGTACCAAAGGATGGCCCATCAGCAGGTGTAACAATTTTTACTGCACTTGTTTCTGCTCTTTCAGGCTGTAAAGTAAAATCTAATGTCGCTATGACAGGTGAAATTACGGTTACAGGTAGAGTGCTTCCAATAGGCGGACTTCGTGAGAAAACAATGGCTGCCTATGTTGAGGGTATAAAAACAGTAGTTGTACCTGAGACAAACCGCAGTGACCTTGATAAAGTTGATGAAAAAGTAAAAGAAAAAATTAATTTTGTATTTGCAAAAACAGGTGATGACGTACTTAAAGTTGCACTTGTATAAATGAGGTTGTTATGAGATACGATAAAGCAGAATTTAAAGCTGCATACGGTACATTTGGTCAGTTGCCTGATTCCAATTTACCCGAAATTGCTTTTGCAGGGCGTTCTAATGTTGGGAAAAGTTCCCTGCTTAATAGACTTTTTGGACGCAAAAGCTTAGCAAGAGTAAGTTCAGTGCCGGGAAAAACAATTACAATAAATTTCTATCAAGTTGATGAAGTGAATTTTGTTGACTTGCCAGGTTATGGTTACGCAAAGGTTGCTAAAACCGAAAAGGACCGTTGGGCAGAAATGATGGAAGGTTATTTCAATTCCGACCGTAATATAAAACTTGTTGTTCAGCTTGTGGATATGCGTCATCCTCCAACAAAGGATGATATAATGATGATGGAATTCTTGCAGGCAAGTGGCTATGAATTCATTGTTGTTATGACGAAAGCGGATAAGCTTAAAAAGAAAAAAGAATATAACGAAAGAATTGAAAATTCTAAAAAAGAAATGAGTTTTGTGCCTGAAGAGAGAATTATTCCATTCTCATCAGAAACAGGCGCAGGACTTGATGTGTTAAAGAAATATATTGAAGGATATTTAGGTGAATAATATGAGTAAAGTACCATTTACGACAAAAGAAAAATTAGAAGAAATTGCAAAAGTTTATCCTACTCCATTCCATCTTTATGATGAAGCAGGAATCAGAAAAAATGCAGAAAATCTTAAAAAAGCATTTGCATGGAATAAAGGTTTTAAAGAATATTTTGCAGTTAAAGCAACTCCAAACCCATTTCTTATCAACATTTTAAGAGAATATGGTTGTGGTTGTGACTGTTCATCAGTTACAGAACTTATGCTTTCAAAAGCAATCGGTGCAGTAGGTGATGACATTATGTTCTCATCAAACGATACACCACCTGCAGAATTTAAATATGCAGATGACCTCGGTGCAATTATCAATCTTGACGATATAACACATATTGATATTCTCGAAAAGACTCTTGGCTATCTTCCAAAGAAGCTTTCATGCCGTTACAATCCAGGCGGATATTTCTCAATTGCAAATAACATTATGGATAACCCTGGTGATGCAAAATATGGTATGACAACTGAACAACTTTTTGAAGCATTCAAGGTTATGAAATCAAAGGGTGTTGAAGAGTTTGGTATTCACGCATTCCTTGCAAGTAACACAGTTACTAATGAATACTATCCAACACTTGCAAAAACTCTTTTTGAGGTTGCAGTTAAGCTTAAGGAAGAAACAGGTGCTCATATCAAGTTCATCAACCTTTCAGGTGGTATTGGTATTCCTTATCGTCCTGACCAGGAAGGCAACGATATCTTTGCAATCGGTGCAGGTGTTGAAAAGGTTTATAATGAAGTTCTTGTACCTGCAGGTATGGATGATGTAGCAATCTTTACAGAACTTGGTAGATTTATGTTAGCTCCATATGGTGCACTTGTAACTCGTGCAATCAACGAGAAACACACTCATAAGGAATATATCGGTGTTGATGCTTGTGCAGTAAACCTTATGCGTCCTGCAATCTATGGCGCATATCACCATATTACAGTTATGGGTAAAGAAAATGAGCCTTGTGAATATAAATATGATGTTACAGGTTCACTTTGCGAAAATAACGATAAATTTGCAATTGACAGAATGTTACCAAAAGTAGATATGGGTGACTTGATGTTTATCCACGATACAGGTGCTCATGGTTTTGCTATGGGTTATAACTATAATGGAAAGCTTAAGTCAGCAGAAATCCTTCTTAAAGAAGACGGTAGCTTTGATTTGATTCGTCGTGCAGAAACACCTGCAGACTACTTTGCAACATTCGATTGCTTTGATTTTTATAAAAAAGTTACTGAATAATTGAGGTAAAATCATGTCCTTCGTTCATTTACATGTGCATACTGAATACAGCTTGCTTGACGGAGCTTGTCGTTTAGACAGGCTTTGTTCTGCTGCAAAAGAACGAGGACAAAATGCTATTGCCATTACTGACCACGGTAATTTGTTCGGTGCAGTTGATTTCTATAAAACAGCAAAAAAACACGGAATTAAGCCTATTATCGGCTGTGAAGTATATGTTGCTGCTCGTTCGAGATTTGATAAAGTCCACGGTGTTGACTCTAATCGCCACCATCTTGTTTTGCTTTGCAAAAATGAAACAGGATATAAAAATCTCATTAAATTGGTTTCATCCGCGTGGGTCGATGGCTTCTACACGAAACCCCGCGTTGACCGTGAACTTTTAGAAAAACATCATGAAGGTCTTATAGCACTTTCCGCATGTCTTGCAGGTGAAATTCCAAAGTTAATTTTAAATAGTGAGTATATTAAAGCAAAAGAAACAGCACTCTGGTATTCGAATCTTTTTGGCAAAGACCATTATTATCTCGAAATGCAGAATCATAGTATTCCAGAGCAGGGAATTGTTAATGAAGCATTAATAAGACTTTCAAATGAAACTGATATTCCTCTTGTTGCAACAAATGACGTCCATTATGTAAACAAGGAAGATGCTTACACACAGAAAATCCTTATTTGTATTGCAACTAACCATACGGTTGATGAGGAAAACTCTCTTGAATTTTCTAGTGATAATTTTTATTTGAAAACAGAAGACGAAATGAGAGTACTGTTTGCAAAACAAGAAGCTCTTGACAATACTCAAAAAATTGCTGATATGTGCAATTATGATTTTGAATTCGGTAATACAAAACTTCCTAACTTCATTGTGCCTGATGGCTATACACATTACGAATTCTTCAAAATGAAATGTTATGAGGGATTAGAAAAAAGATATGGCAAAAATCCTGACCAACTCTATGTTGATAGATTGGAATATGAGTTATCAGTAATTGAAAGTATGGGTTATGTTGACTATTTCCTGATTGTAGCCGATTTTATTCAATATGCACGAGACAATGGCATTCCAGTAGGTCCTGGACGTGGTTCAGGTGCAGGTAGTATATGTGCATATTGTATGGGAATAACTAATGTTGACCCAATAAAATACAATTTGATTTTTGAAAGATTCTTAAACCCCGAAAGAGTCAGTATGCCCGATATTGACGTTGACTTTTGTTATGAAAGACGTCAAGAGGTTATTGATTATGTTATAAATAAATATGGTTATGACCATGTTTCACAGATTATAACCTTTGGTACAATGGCTGCTCGTGCTGCTATCCGTGATGTTTGTAGAGCGATGGGACTTCCGTATGCAACTGTTGACAATGTTGCAAAAAAAATTCCTAGGACTCTTGGAATAACTATTGAAAAAGCACTTAATGAAAGCGAAGAATTAAAAGCTCTTTATGATAGTGACGAAAAAACAAAGGAACTAATTGATACTGCAAAAAGTGTTGAAGGTATGCCACGAAATTCATCGACCCATGCAGCGGGTATTGTCATCACAGACAGACCTGTAAGTGATTATGTTCCACTTGCAAAAAATGATGAGTCAGTTTTAACTCAATTCACAATGACAACTATTGAAGAATTAGGACTTCTTAAAATGGACTTCTTGGGATTAAGAACTCTAACTGTCATCAATGATTGCATTAAAATGGTTAAAAAGAAGAATCCCCAATTTGATATTGAAAACATTCCATTTGACGACCAAAATGTATATTCTCTTTTCACAAATGGCTTAACGGATGGCGTTTTCCAATGTGAATCTTCAGGAATGAAGAGTGTCTTTATGCGACTTAAACCAACTAATCTTGAGGATATTATTGCCGTTATTTCACTTTACAGACCAGGTCCAATGGATTCTATTGATTCATATATTAAAAACAGACATAATCCTGAATATATAAGATACAAAACACCAATGCTTAAAAATATTCTTGATGTTACCTATGGTTGTATGGTTTATCAGGAACAGGTTATGCAAATTTTCCGTTCATTGGCAGGATATTCTCTTGGCAGAGCTGATATTGTTCGTCGTGCAATGTCAAAGAAAAAACATAAGGTTATGGAAGAAGAAAGAGCCTTCTTCTGTGATGGATGTGCAAAAAATGGTATAAGTAATCAGATTGCAAATGAGATTTTTGACGATATGTCATCATTTGCATCTTATGCATTTAACAAGTCACATGCTGCGGCTTATGCAGTTGTGGCATACAGGACTGCTTATCTTAAATGCTATTATCCGTGTGAATTTATGGCAGCATTACTTACCAGCGTTCTTGATAATTCTGATAAAATTGCTAATTATATTGATGATTGCAAGAAAAATGGAATAGAGATTCTTCCACCAAATGTGAATTTAACATATAAAAAATTCACTGTCGCACCAAATAGCAAAAAAGCAATTATGTTTGGCCTTCTTGCAATTAAAAATCTTGGTCATGATTTTATTGATACAATAATTACAGAGCGTGAAAGAAACGGCCAATATACGTCTTTTTATTCGTTCTGCAAACGAGTACATGGCAAAGGATTTAATCGTCGTGCAGTTGAAAGCTTAATTAAAAGTGGTGCATTGGATGGTTTAGGTAGTAACCGTCAGGAAATGCTTGTTAATTTGTCTGGAGTTATTGATGATTTGGACAGTACAAAACGAAGAAATCTCGACGGACAGATTGGCTTTTTTGATTTGCTTAATAACGATTCTGCAACTGAATTCAAAATGAAACCATTTGCAGAATTTCCAACTGAAACTCTTTTAATGTACGAAAAAGAAACTACGGGATTATATATATCTTCCCATCCAATGGAAAGATATTCACAGTTAAAGAAAAAACTAAAATGTGACAGCATCGCAGAAATAACAACCGACGAAACAGAAACATTCAGTAGATTTTCTGACACAGTTTCTGTTAAGGTAATGGGAATTATATCAGGTGTCACCAAAAAACAAACTAAAAATGGCGATACAATGGCTTTTATAAATGTTGAAGATACAGATGGTTCTGTGGAAGTGATTATTTTTCCGAAACTTTACTCAAAATATGCTAATATCGTATATAATGGTAATGTTCTTGTTTTGGGTGGTCGTCTTTCAGTTAAGGAAGAAGAACGAGCAAAAATTATTCTTGATTTTGCTGAAAGTGCAGAAAGTGTTGAAGCTAATCAAGTGAAAAAAAATGGTTTGTTCATTCGTGCAGAAGATGAAACATCAGATGTTTATAAAAAATGTAGTGAAATAATTTCTTCAACTGTAAATGGTGAAATCCCTGTGTATTTTTATTTTTCAAGCAGCAAAAAATACTTCCCTTGTAAGAGAATTGCTGTTAATGAAGTTGTTTTGAGTAAACTTAAAAATATAGCAGGAGAACAGAATGTAATTTTACAAAAATAACCAAATATATTGCATTTTGGTAATTCTTGTGTTATTATTAATGCTCAATGTGGATATAAAACTTATTAAAGGGTGAGTATAATGAAAACAATCGGTGTTCTTACAAGCGGCGGCGACGCTCCAGGTATGAATGCGGCTATCCGTTCAGTTGTTCGTTCAGCTTGTGAAAACGGAATGCGAGTAATGGCTATCAGAAGAGGTTATAACGGACTTATGCAAGGTGATATGTACGAAGTTAATCTTCGTTCAGTTTCAAATATCATCAACCGTGGCGGTACAGTTCTTTACTCTGCAAGAAGCCCTGAATTTAAGACAGAAGAAGGTCTTCAGAAAGCACTTAAAGTTGCTAAGGATGTTGGACTTGATGGTATCGTTGTAATTGGTGGTGATGGTTCTTTCCGTGGTGCACGTGATTTGTCACTTCGTGGACTTCCTTGTGTTGGTGTTCCTGGTACAATCGATAACGATATTGCTTGTTCAGATTATACAATTGGTTATGATACAGCTATGAATACTGTTCTTGAAATGGTTGACAGACTTCGTGATACATCCGAATCTCATGACCGTTGCACAGTTGTTGAAGTAATGGGCAGACGTGCAGGTTATATTGCTCTTAATGCAGGTATCGCTTGTGGTGCTACTTCAATCCTTATTCCTGAAGTTGAATATGACTTCCAGCGTGATGTTATTGAAAGAATGAAGAGAACTCAACTTACTGGTAAAAAGCATTTCATTATTGTTGTTGCTGAAGGTATCGGTGGCGTTGAAGAAATGGCTAAACGCATTGAGGCTGAAACAGGTGTTGAAACAAGAGCAACAGTTCTTGGCCACGTTCAGCGTGGTGGTCATCCAACAGTACGTGATAGAGTTACAGCATCTCTTATGGGTTACAAGGCAGTTGAACTTCTTAAAAATGGTATCGGTAACAGAGTTATTGCTATGCAGCACGATGAAATCGTTGACTATGATATCTTTGAAGCACTTAACATGAAAAAGACACTTGACCTTGAAATGTATAAGATTGCTCACGAAATTTCAATATAAATATGTCTAATATTGTATTGATTGGTATGCCCGGTTGTGGTAAGAGCACAGTTGGTGTTATTCTTGCTAAAACTTTGGGTGTTGGCTTTGTTGATACTGATTTGATTATTCAACAAAATGAAAAACGACTTTTACAGGAAATTATTGACAATGACGGAATTGAAAAGTTTCTTGATTGTGAAGAAAAGGCTGTTTTGAGTTTTGAAGGCGATAATTTTATTGTTGCGACAGGTGGTAGTGTAATTTTTCGTGAGAATGCCATTAACCATTTAAGGAAAAATAGCAAGATTATCTACCTTAATGTTTCTCTTGACGAAATTAAAGTACGACTTGATAATATTAGTACTCGTGGTGTTGCAGCTTCTAAAAGTCAGACTATTGACGATATTTTTAATGAGCGTTCTGAATTATACTTAAAATATGCTGATTATGTTCTTGATTTGAAAAATTCAAATGTCGAACAAACGGTGGAAAAAATTTGTAATTTAATAAAATAAAATTAGCCTTGCGGTTTGAGAAATGATATAATCCCCTTAAAGTAGACACTTGAAAAAACAAAAAGTTTCAAGACTACTTTAGGGGGATTTTCATGTCAAAACTAAGTTATGAAGAAAGAATATCAGCGGTCAAAGAGTATCGGGAAGGTAAAGGCAGTTAC
>JAFYSE010000008.1 GCA_017546665.1 Clostridia bacterium
ATTGAAGATACACTTCTTAAATTGCAGAATATTATAAACGACAATTCTTGACAATATTTTCATTTGATTATATAATATCTGTGGTGTTCAGAAGGATATCAAAGAAACAGAAGTTTCAAATTTAAAAAAACAATTTATATTACATAAAAGATGCTATGAAGGTGTCGTTATCTCAGAAGGGATAATGGCATCTTTTTATGTTTTTTTGGAGGTTTTTATGAAAAAGCAAAACAAAATCTTAAAACTCGTTTTGGCAGCTATGTTTTTAGCACTTGCCTATGTTATGCCATTTTTGACAGGTCAGATTCCTGAAATCGGCTCAATGTTATGCCCAATGCACATTCCTGTGCTTCTTTGTGGCTTCGTTTGTGGTTGGCCTTGGGGACTTTTAGTTGGTGTTATCGCACCACTTCTTCGTTCACTTACTCTTGGTATGCCACCACTTTTCCCAACTGCAGTTTGTATGGCTTTTGAGCTTGCTGCTTACGGTGCAATGGCAGGTCTTATGCACAAAATCTTGCCAAAGAAAAAGATTTCCATTTATGCTTCATTGTTAACAGCAATGGTAGTTGGTAGAATTGTTTGGGGTATCGCAATGTACATATGCATGAATATCAACGGTGGAGCTTTCACCTTTGCTGCTTTCATCGGTGGTGCAATCACAAATGCAATCCCTGGTATTATTTTACAGATTGTTTTAATCCCGGTACTTGTTATGTTAATTGAAAGCCCAAGATTTTCAAAAATGAGAGATTAATTAACTTGAATATATATTTTAAAAGTAACAGTTTTCGCTGTTGCTTTTATTTTTGTGGGTGGTATAATTATTTCAGTTAATAAAATTGATGATAAAAAATATTTAGTTACCGATTAAAAGATAAAACGGAGCAAATACTATGAAAAAAGTCAAAGGATTGTTGATAATGTTACTAATTTCTCTATCTTTATTTGGGATGACATCTTGTGGTGATACACCAATCACTTATGAACAAATTACTCCTCAAGAAGCCAAAAATATTATGGATACCGAAACCGACTACATCATTATTGATGCTCGCACCACAGAAGAATTTGCCCAAGGGCATATTGAAAATGCAATTCTTATTCCTGAATATGAAATTGCAGAGCGTGCCGAAAAAGAGTTGCAGGATAAAAATCAACTTATTCTCGTCTATTGCAGAAGTGGTAGAAGAAGTAAAATCGCATCTGATGAACTTGTAAAATTGGGTTATACAAATGTAAAAGAATTCGGTGGCATTATTGACTGGCCATATGATATTGTAAAATAAAGTAAAGGCAACAGTATTTTCTGTTGTCTTTTGCTTTGTGGGTGGTTTAATTATGTATTCAGCAATCTGTATTTTAAATATACCCCCCTGTTGACATTATACCCCCGTGGGGTATATTATTTATGTGGAGGTTTTGATATGGATAATTGTTGTTGTAATAAAAAAACTAAACGAAGCCCTGACGAGAAAAAGTTAATAACCAACAGACTTAACAGAATAAGCGGTCAAATAAATGGTATAAATAAAATGATTGAAAATGATGCATATTGTAATGATGTGTTGATTCAGTTATCTGCCGTTGAAAAGGCCATCAAAAGCTTGTCGTCTCACATTTTAGAAAATCACTTGTACACCTGCGTGTCAAGAGATTTGGAAAATGGTGATTTAGATACTATTGACGAGCTGATTAGCTTGTTTAAACGATTTAATCAATAAGGAGGTGTAGATATGGAAAAAATCGTACGTTGTGAAAAATGCGGTGCAATGGTTAAGGTTTTAATCGATTGTACATGTGAAAACTGCGGTATCAAATGCTGTGGTGAAACAATGAAAGAAATTTCAGCAGAAGAAGCAAACAAATATTTAGAAAACAAATAATTGAATAGTTTATTCATTAAGCAACAGCCTAAAAACTGTTGCTTTTTGTTTTATACTGGTGATATAATTTATACGTCATTATGTTTTTAATAATTGGAGGTTTATATGAAAATTTTACAAATTATTATTTCTTCCATTCTAATAGTTGCTATGCTTGTTTTTTCATATTTTTCTCCATTATTTGTGATGAATTATACGGAAAAAACCTTTAGAAATGATTTTGAAGTTCCCGACAACATTTCTGAATATCAAGTAATTTCCACAGAAAGCAAAGGTGATTGGATGGCTAAGTGGATTTGGAATAAGGAAAATCTCACAAAGAATAACACTTGGATGTGCTTTAATAAAACAGTTACTCTTGATGAAATTCCGCAGGAGCTTATTGCTGACATTTCTGCCGACTCTAAATATTGGCTTTACATAAACGGTGAAACTGTTGTTTTTGAGGGTAGCGTGAAGCGTGGTCCTGATAAAAACAGCGGATATTATGACAGCGTTGATATTGCACCATATCTAAAAGAGGGTGAAAACTCCATTTGTGCTTTGGTATGGTTCTGGGGCGACCAGAAAAACTATTCATATAACAGTAGCGGTCAGGGTGGATTTATTTTTGAAGCCATAAGTGATGATATTACCATACTTTCTGACAACAGTTGGAAAGTTAAAAAGCATAATGCTTATATTAACTCTCCCCTTTATCAACCAAATTACCGACTCCCTGAATATAGCATTTATTATGATGCAAGAAACGAATTTGGTGATTGGTTAAGTGGTGATTTTGATTTCTCTAATTGGGAAAATGCAACCGAATATGTAGTCGGTGGTGAGGGTGCTTATGGCAAACTTTACCCAAGAGGAATACCAATGCTTAAGGATTTCGGTCTTAAAGATTATGAAAATTCAAAGGAATATGAAAACTATACTGTAAAAAATCTTTTAGGCGAGAAAATTACAGTTGATATTTCATATAACGCTCAGGTTACTACATATCTTAAAATCGTTGCACCTGCAGGAAAGAAAATTCGCATAACAACTGAAAATACTCCACTTGGTGCAGTTTCAACCACATATATCACCAAAGAAGGTGAACAGGAATTCGAGTCCTTAGGTTGGGTTAACGGTGAGCATATCACCTATGAAATTCCTAAAGGCGTTACTGTTGTTTCTCTTAAATATCGTGAAACAGGCTACAACAGTGAATTCTGCGGTGATTTTACTTGTGACGATGAATTTATGAATTCATTGTGGCAAAAATCACTTCGAACACTATATGTTACTATGCGTGATAATTTTATGGATTGTCCTGACAGGGAAAGAGCACAATGGTGGGGCGATATTACAAGTGAAATGTATATGACAATGTATTCAATGGATAGTAACTCATACCTGCTCTATCAGAAGGGCGCAGAGGCTATGATTGCTCACACTGACGAAACTAAAGTATTACAGACCGTTGTGCCTATATGTGAAGACTTTTTTGAACTTCCTGTTCAACAGCTTGCAGGTGTAGTAGGTTTCTTAAACTATTATGAATACACAGGCGACAAGGCTCTTATCGAAAAGGTTTATACCCCCGTCCTTGACTACCTTAAACTTTGGGAAATGGGTGAAAACAATCTTGTTGTTCATCGTCAAGGCTCTTGGGACTGGCCTGACTGGGGTAAAAATGCAGATATGACCGTCATTGAAAATGCTTGGTATTACTATGCACTTTCCACCGTAGAAGAAATGGCTAAAATCATCGGCAAAAACGATGATACTTCATTCTTCACCGAAAGAAAAGCCATCATTGAAAATGGATTTAAGTCTCTTTGGACAGAAAACGGATATAAGAGTGAAGATACCGAAAATCCTGACGACCGAGCAAATGCCCTTGCAGTTTTATCAGGACTTGCAACAAAAGAGCAGTATGCTACTATCAAAAAAGTGCTTACAACAACTCAAAATGCAAGTCCATATATGGAATATTATGTGCTTGAAGCACTTTGCAAAATGGGTGAATATGAATCAGCGTATGACAGAATCAAAGACAGATATGCCGATATGGTGAGTGCGGATTATTCAACACTTTGGGAAAACTGGGATATGTATTGGGGTACTAAAAACCACGCTTGGAGTGGTGGACCTCTTGTTATAATGAGTAAGCATTTTGCAGGTATTTCCCCACTTGAAACAGGCTACGAAAAGGTTAAAATCGACCCGCAATACACACTATCCAACAGTATGAATTGTACTGTTCCGAGTGTAAAGGGACTAATCACTCTTAATTATGAAAAGACAGACGGAAATTATATTATTAACCTTACCCTCCCACAGGATATGAATACTGTTTTATATGTTCCAAAAAATGCTGTTGTGAATATTAACTCACAGGCTTATTACCAAAATGGTGAGTATGTAAACAGTGAAATCGGCAATGTGGAAATTGTAGAGTATAATTCATCATACATATAGCAAAAACCTTGGTAATCCACGGACTACCAAGGTCATTTTTATATATCAATTTCAATTCCAACGGGACAGTGGTCGCTACCCATAATCTGAGTATAAATTTTACTGTCCTTTACTTTTGGCATAATTCGGTCACTCACCACAAAATAGTCGATTCTCCACCCTACATTCTTTTCCCTTGCGTGGAACATATAACTCCACCAAGAATACTCAATTTTTTCAGGATAGAGAGTACGGAAGGTGTCACAAAAGCCTGAATTTAAAAGCTCTGTGAATTTCTGCCTTTCTTCGTCAGTAAACCCTGCACTATGGTGATTTGTCTTTGGGTTTTTAAGGTCGATTTCATTATGTGCCACATTCAAATCCCCACAATAAATCACAGGCTTTGTACTGTCAAGAGATTTGATATATTCTCTTAAATCATCTTCCCATTCCTGACGATAATCAAGTCTTGCAAGTTCTCGTTGAGAGTTTGGCGTATATACACAAAGAAGGTAAAATTTCTCATATTCAAGGGTGATTGCTCTACCCTCGTGGTCGTGCTTGTCAATATCGAGACCATACCACACACTAATAGGCTCGTGCTTTGCAAAAATCGCAGTACCTGAATAGCCCTTCTTCTCTGCTGAATACCAATATTGATAATATCCTTGAGGCTTAAACTCAGCTTGGTCAGGTTGCATTTTCGTTTCCTGAATACAGAAAAAATCTGCATCTTCATTATTAAAAAACTCTTCAAAGCCTTTATTTAAACAAGCACGAAAGCCGTTAACATTCCAAGATATAAATTTCATAATTATTTTCCTTTTATTTTTCTTTTACTATACTCAATCTGTCAAAAATTCCACCTGCGAAACTACCTGTTTCTGCTTGGAATTTTACAGTTATTTTATCCTTATCCCCAATCATTTCCTGTGGAATTTCATAATAGACATCATAGAAGTTATTAGGATATGGATTTTCCAAAGTAACATCTGCTAAAAGCTTACCATCAACAAATATTTTGAATTTTCTTCCAACGTCACCGCTGAAATATTTCACTTTAAGATAATTTGTTGTAGTATTATCCACTGCCATATCGTAACTAAACCAACCATCGGACAAAGCATCACGATAAATCAATCCGTTAAAACTTCCGGAAGTTGAATTTTCACATTTCATATTGTGAGAAAATTCATATTGGTCGTTACCTACGGGTAAAGAGTCAATTACAATATATTTATCATCTTCGTTTTCAGGAAGCTTTGTTCTGAAATCAGCTAGGGTGAAATAAATTCCGTATCGGCTTGTGTGTTGCTTATAATGCGGTGAGAAAACAAGGTCTTGATTTGTGCCGAGAAGTTTAAATTCAAGGCTATCCCCTATTCTTACAAGATTTTCGTCAATATTACGAAGCCATTTGTTAGTTGTTCCCTTTTCAACCTTAAGAATATCGCTACATTCAGTATCCCACAAAGGCACGGTAACATTAACACCCGTTGTGCCTGTGTTCATATTATTTGTACCCATATTGGCACTTAATACCCATGGGCCATATTTGAATGCGACTGCGTTTTCATTGTCAGGTAATGGGTGAACTGTAACGCTCATTGGCATTTCATATTCGATTGTATCCCCGTCTTTCCATTCTCTGTCAAGGGTAATAAAACCATCTTTTGCAATGACAATTTTTCTGTCCCCATTGATTTTCACAGTTGGTCTGTCTTCGCACCAATTAGGCACACGAAGAACAACTTCTGCATCTGCCGAGCCGTTTATTGTAAAAGTAACCCTTGGCAAATCTGCATTTTGAATAATTGTAAGTCCCTTTTCTTCCCAGAGTACTTTTGATGACGTGTAACGATTTATGTAAATTCGGTTTTCATCGTGGAAATAGATACTATCTCCAAGCTTTGAGAAATTCTCCATACCCGAGCCGGTACAACACCAGAAATGGTCAGTTGGTGAACTGTAAACCTTGAAAAAACCCGTTGCCATTGGTTGGAAATAGGTTGTCATTCCCGTTTCGGGGTTTTGTGAAGACAAAATTGCATTTATAAATGTGTTTTCGTAGTAATCAGAATACTTTTTATCCCCCGTAACCTTAAAAAGTTCACGGGTAAGTTTAAGCATATTATATGTGTTACAGGTTTCACAGTTACAGCTTGTTCTTTCTGCATCAAGAACCTTCGGTTCACCGAAATGCTCCCATTCACTGTTTCCACCGGTGATATATGTATGGTTTTCAATAACAATCTGCCAGAAATTCGCAGCAACCTGCAAGTAATATTCTTCACCCGTTACTGTGTAACGATTAATTGCACCAACGATTTTAGGGATTGTTGTGTTGGCATGTTTTCCGTTAAGAATATCCTCGCCATTATAAAGTGGCTCAAAAAGCGACATTTCATCAAAACTATGTGCTGCCTGTAAATGCTTTTCACTCTTTGTATGCTTGTAAAGATTATAAAGGCAATCATTCATTCCGCCATATTCAACATTCAGGACTGTTTGCTGTATTTCAGGTGTCCATTGAGAAGTGTGAGAATAAACCCAATCCCCAAGTTTTGATGCAATAGTGAGAGCATCCTTATTATCTGTCAAAGCGTAAACATCAGTAATTCCTGCTAAAATTTTATGCATTGAATACCAAGGCACCCAAGTCCCCGAGGTATCCCCTTTTTCAATTTGGTCATAATGACTTTCGGGAATAGCGTGAAGATATCCGTTCGGAAGTTGACATTTACCCAAAACTGAAATCATATAGTCAGTTATTGCTTTTAATTCTTCATCTTGTGATGTTGCATAGGCTTGTGAAACTGCAGTTAAATAATGTCCCAAGGTATGACCCTGAATAGCCGAGGTTTCCCATCCGCCATATTTTTCTGCATTGATTCTTACCCCTGCAATATCGCCGAAGCCACGAAGAAGACGGTCAGGCTCAAGGCTTTTAAGATATTCCACTTCCTTTTGGAAGGCGTTTTGCTCATAACTATCTAAAAGAGTAACATTTTTCATTGAAAATTCCTCCAACGGTACTTCGAGTGGGTCAAGTTTTACATACACCTTGTCAAAAAAAGGAAATATGGATAGAATTGACAAAACTAATGCCATCAACCTTTTAAACACAACAATCTCCCCTCTCTAAACCTCATTTATTTCATTTTAACATATATCCTTTTTCACTGCAACAATTATTCCATATGAACACATTTTATCATTCTGTTGACTATCTTGGATAAGTATGGTAAAATGAATTTATAAAATTAAAAGGAGGTGCCAAAATGTTAGAAGCAATTTTCGCATTAGTAGAATCAATTCTTGGCGGTGCAGGTGTAGACCCAGAAGCAGCAGGCATCGTTTCTCAGGTTTTCGCTGCTATCCTTAGCTTTTTCGGTGCATAATTAGCAGGACAAATTAATCAAGCCATCCAAACGGATGGCTTTTTATTTTTTCTATTCAAAATATTTTTCTAAATTTGTTGGTGTATGTGTTACAGTCTTTCGTGAGCACTCGTTCACAGTTTAGGTAAAGTTCTTTATACCATATACTAAAAATAATTGCGTTAACTATTCAATTATTATTTATTGCATTTTACTTTGCTTTTTCTTTTTAATATGATACAATTAGGCTATTGGGAGGGAAAAATATGAAAACAAAACAATTAACCCCTGAAAAGCTTGCAAAAAAACAAGCTAATAAGGCAAAAGAACTTAAATACTGGGAAAAACAGAAGGCGAGACCAAAGGGCAATACCTATTTTTGGTATCTTGTTCTTATTATTGCTCTTATCTATGCAGTTGATGAAATCGCATCACAAATCGGTTCGTTAATGCAAACGGAAATTGCTAATGACTTTATTAAGAGTGAAAGTGCCGTTACAATTCTTGGACTTTTACAAGTTATTGCAATTCCATTCCAGATTATTGGTATTTTTTACAGACCATTGGCAGACCGTTTCGGCAGAAAAACATTCTTAATTATTAACACCTTTGGTATGTCACTTGCATTGTTTGTGATTTTCCTTTCACAAAACATTTTTATGTACTTCTTAGGTGCTTGTCTTATAATGTTCTTTATCCCACACGACATGCACGTTGTGTATATTATGGAAACTGCACCTGCTAAAAGTCGTGCAATAACATATTCTGTGGTTAAATTCTTTGCAAATTTAGCAGTTATGCTTGTGCCTTTCCTTCGTCGTTGGTTAATGGAAAGTGCAGGACAATGGCGTAGGGTTTACTTTATCCCTGCTGTTGTAGGTATTGTGGTGTCTCTTATTGCACTTTTCTGTGCAAGAGAAACTGATGCATTTATTGAGTCCCGTATTAAATATCTCAATATGACTGAGGAAGAATTACAGGCAGAAAAGCTTAGAAAAACTGCACAGGATTCACAGGGTGGCGTTATTGATGCCCTTAAATTCGGTTTTTCACATAAGCAGCTTCGTTGGGTATTTATCTGCTTTGCCCTTGCAGGTATCGGCGTTGTAGGTAGCTTGAATTACCAAGCAATTCTCACTCACGGCTATGCACAAAGTATTTACGGTTCAAATGCCAAAGAATTTTTGGACCTTGTAAGCGTTAAAGAAGTCAGTCAAGCACTTATTCTCTATCCAATAGGCATGGCTATTTCCCAGGTTATTATGGGCTTTATCTCCGACAAAAAAGGTAGAAAAGCAGCAGCAATTACAGTTGCTACAAACTGTGTTGTATCATTTGTAGTATTCGCATTAGGTGCAAGAATGAATTTCTTAACACCTGAAATCATCGGTTTCTTCTGTGGTACATTCGTAGGTAGCTACTACTCCACAAACGATGTGCTTATTATGATGGCAAGTGAATCTGCACCAACAAACCTTCGTTCATCGGCTACTGCGGCACAGACTGTTGTTGGCTTTGCAGGATATGCAGTTGGTTTTATAACAAATATGATTTTAGCCCTTATCTTCGGTGACGGAGTTATCGGTACAGTTGCTCTTTGTCTTCTCGTACCAAGCTTTGTTATTACAATCATTGCACTTATCAAGAAAACACACGATACAAGGGGTATCGACCTTGAAACAGTTACAGGTACTGAATGGGACTAATGCAAAGAAAAGAAAGAGAATAATATGAAAACGAAAATTACCTTACATAGTGAATTAGTTTATATTCTTTCAATATTTATATTATCCTTTTCCGTTGCAATGGTGTCTGCCGCTGACTTTGGGCTTTCAATGATAGTTTCCCCTGCATTTATATTAAGTCAGAAATTAGGCTTTCTCACCTTCGGACAAAGTGAATATGTTGTTCAAGCACTTTTATTTGTTGTACTATGTATCCTTATGAAAAGGGTGAAACTGATTTATTTCAGTTCCTTCATCACTTGCCTGATTTATGGTGCAATACTTGATTTGTGGAGAGCAGTAATTCCTATGTTTAATCCAACAATTACAGAAGCGGGTAGTATGGGAATGCCATTAAGAGTTACTTTCTTTGCAGTCGGTACGCTTATTACTACACTTGCAATCGCAATGTGCTTCCGTACATACCTTTACCCTCAGGTTTATGACTTTTTCGTTAAGGGTGTAACAGAAAAATTTAATCTTGACCGTACAAAATTTAAGATTGGTTTTGACATTGTTTTCCTTATCGTGTCCTGTGCTATGACGCTTATTTTCTTTGGAGGATTTGTAGGTATTGGTGTTGGAACGTTGATTACTGCCCTTGTAAACGGATTTTTAATCGGTAATTTTGGTAAGCTGTTTGACAAGCTGTTTGAAGTTAAACCTCTGTTTCCAAAATTAGCAAAGAAATTTGATATATAAAAAGGTGCAGACCACATAAAACTATATATCTAAAGGGGTTCAAGCAGGTCAGAAACCTGTAAGAACCCCTTAAATAATATAAAATGACAAATTGTCAAGATTTTAATGTTTTATGTTACGAACAAATCTCGCCACTCGACGTACCTTTGTTTGCCCGTTATGCATCCTTTTTCCAATCCCCTGAAAAAAAGAGCTGTAAGAAACTTTCGTTTTTTACAACTCTTTTAATTTTATTTTACACTTGAAATAAATTTCATAAACTGTGCTTTGCCTTCTTCTGTTCGGTCAAAAACACCACATTGTCCGAGAATTGCAGTAAATACAATACCGATTTCGTCACGGATAATCTGTTCACAGTTATCTGTATTAATATCACTGTGCTTTGCTTTGATTATTTCTGCCCAGTCAGCATGTTTTGCAATTCTCTCGTCTGCCTTGATGTCCTTATTTTCAAGGATTGCATCCTTTAAAAGTGCCATTTCTGTTTTAAGACGAGCAGGAAGAACTGCAAGACCCATAACCTCAATAAGACCGATATTTTCCTTCTTGATGTTATGATATTCAGGGTGTGGATGGTAGAAGCCATCAGGATATTCTTCTGTTGTAATGTTGTTACGAAGAACAAGGTCAAGCTCGTACTTACCATCTCTAAATCTTGCAATAGGAGTGATTGTATTGTGAATTTCGCCATCTGTGAAGGCATAGATAAAAGCATCTTCATCTGTGTAATCACGCCAGGTAGTAAGGATTTTACCTGCAAGTGAGCACATTCTGTCTGTGTCTTCACTTTTGAGACGAATAACACTCATTGGCCATTTCACAATTCCTGCTTCAACATCCTCAAAGCCGTCAAATGTAAATTTTTCTTCATAATCAGCCTTAGCCATAGCAAATTCATAACTACCACCCTGGAAATGCTCGTGAGTAAGAATTGAGCCTCCTGCGATTGGCAAGTCAGAGTTTGAACCAAGGAAATAGTGTGGGAATTTCTTAACGAAATCACAAAGCCTTCTGAATTTCTTTTCGGAAATCTTCATTGGTGTATGGGCGTCGTCAAAGATAATACAATGCTCGTTATAGTAAACATAGGGTGAATACTGTAAAAATGCATCAACACCGTCAAGGCAGATTGGAATAACTCTGTGATTTTGACGAGCAGGATGATTAACTCGACCTGCATATCCCTCATTTTCCTTACAAAGCATACAAGTTGGATATGAGCTCTGCTCCATTTTTGTAGCAGCTGCAATAGCCTTTGGGTCTTTTTCAGGCTTTGCAAGGTTGATTGTGATATCAATATCACCATATTCTGTGCTTGTTACCCATTTAACATCATTCTTGATTCTATATTCACGGATGTAATCGCTCTTGCGAGAAAGGTGATAGTAGTAATCCGTTGCCTCTTTGGGAGAAATTGCATATTTTTCGTGAAAGGTCTTAATAACCTGTGATGGTCTTGGAGTTAAAACTCCCATTACCTTTGTATCAAACAAATCCTTATAAACGATTGAATCTTCACAAAGTCCCTTTTCGACTGCAAACTCAAGAATAACCTTTAAGATTTCTTCAAGGTCTTCGCTCTTTTCTTCTGCGGCAGTTTCCATAGCATCTAAACCAAGAATTTCAAGCACTCGGTTAACTGCCCAAACTTTGTCTTCCTTCTCAATTAAATTTTCTCTTACGCCATATTCAACAAGAGATTTTATTGCTTCAAAAATATTCATAGGAACACTCCTTTAAATAGTCTAATATAATTATAGAGAAAATTCATTTCATTTCAAGATGTTTTTAGAAATATGTTGAATATTTTTTTATGTTATGATAATATACATTGGTTATAAAACGAGGTGTGATAAAAATGATTTGTAATAATATACTTGAAGCTATGGGACAGACTCCTATGATTCGCCTTAACAGAATGGTTGACGAAGATAGTGCTCAGGTACTTGTAAAATACGAAGGACTTAATGTTGGTGGCTCAATCAAGACAAGAACTGCTTACAATATGCTTCTTAATGCTGAAAAAAAAGGTCTTATTAACGAGAATTCAATTATCGTTGAGCCAACAAGCGGTAATCAAGGAATTGGTCTTGCACTTATCGGTGCAGTAAAGGGATATAAAACTGTAATTATTATGCCTGACTCCGTTAGTGAGGAAAGACGAAAGTTAGTTAAGCACTATGGTGCAGAGGTTGTGCTTGTTCACGACGATGGTGATATTGGTAAATGTATTGACGACTGCTTACAAACTGCAATTAAAATGCAGGAAGAAAACCCAAATGTCTATATTCCACAGCAGTTCACAAACCCAAAAAATCCCGAGGTGCATCGTCATCACACAGGTCTTGAAATTCTTGAACAGGTTGCAGATGAAATCCACGGTTTTTGTTCAGGTATCGGTACAGGCGGTACAATCAGCGGTATTGGTGAGGTTATTAAAAGACAGTATCCCGATGTTGAAATTTGGGCAGTAGAGCCACAGAATGCTGCAATTCTTGCAGGTGGTACAATCGGTACACATATTCAAATGGGTATCGGTGATGGTCTTATTCCTGAAAACCTTAATCAAAGTATTTACGACGATATTTACATTGTTACTGACGAAGAAGCACTTCAGACTGCTCGCGATTTGGCAAGACTTGAAGGCATTATGTGTGGTATTTCAAGTGGTACAAATGTTGCTGCTGCACTTAAACTTGCAAAGAAGCTTGGCAAGGGCAAAACTGTTGTTACCGTCCTTCCCGACACAGCAGAAAGATATTTCAGCACACCACTTTTTGAATAATGCCAAGGCATTATTCAATGAAGTAAATCCCTGCGAATTTATGAAGTATCCTAACAGATGTGAAGTAGCGTTGCTATGAAGTATGCCTTACGGCATATGATGAAATTTACTTTACCTCATATTTACGCAGTAAACACTTCATAATCATGAGATTATTTCATATTGTGTAGCAATACTTCATTCAAAAATTTGATAACTCATTATGCAAACAAATAAGGCAGAGGTTTGAACTAAAACCTCTGCCCTTTCTTTTCTCTATTAAATTAATTTTATCAATAGATTTTACTTATATCAAATCTCGGATGCCTTTTTAAGGACAATCCTTGCATCCGCTGCAGTAATCACTCCGTCACAGTTAACGTCTGCCTCGGAAAGATTTTCTGTTGGGAAACAAATCATACCCGCTGAAGCTTTAAGAATGAGAGTAGCATCAAAAGCAGTTACTCTGCCATCGCCTGAAACATCACCACTACCACAGATATATGGCATAAGCATTGGAATTTCAGTATTGTAATACATAAACTGTGGATACTGTGGGTTACTGTCGATTGTGTATTGCTCTTTTGCAGTAAGCAACCAGATATAGAAATCGCAAGTACCATCATCGTGATTATATGCAATATGTCCCCAGTTTTTAGTAAACCAAGTCATCATCGGTGCCTGACAGGTAGAAGCGTCAACAACATTGTCAGGAGAAATCATATTTCTGCCTGTATCAACTGCCTGAACATAATCTACACCAAGAGTTGTGCCTAAATCTGCAACAGTTGCAAAACCACTTGTGTTATATGTTTCGATAACACCATCCGAATTCCACTTTGCACTTACTGTTACGGGAGCAATATATTTGTTATAGTTTGAAGTGCAGAAATAGTTGACATCTTCACTTTCTACCAATTCTGCAACTCGTTCGTCAGTTTTACTTACAACCTTTTCATAGTATTCATTTACAAATGCTATAAGCTCAGGACCTGCACCAGGAAGCATCTTTTCCATTGCTTCCTCAAAATGATATTCAGGAACAAGACACCAGAACGATGGGAGATATCCGAAAATAGGAATTAAAACTTCTTCATAAATTCTATCCCCTGCCTGCTCAAACAAATCATTTGCAAAAAGAGCAAGTTGTTCAAAAATCGGGATATATGGAATAAGTGATGCATATTCTGCACTTCCATATATACTCTGTACAATCATTCCTGCAAGTGCTTCACCGTCAATCTGTGGATTACCGATGAAAAGCTGGCCCACCATTTCAAGCCCGTTAAATGCTGAATTTGACATTACAAGATTATATACATCATCATAACCATAAAGTGCAAGGTATGTATTTGTCATACATCCACCCATGCTTTCAGCACAGATTGAAACCTTATCGTGCCCTGATTTTTCTTTAACCTCCTGAATAAACTCATTAAGGTCTTCTGCAATATCAAATGGATTTGCAGTCCAATCATAAATAAAAAGATATGAATGACCTTCACCTAATTCATTATAAACAGCCTGAGAAAGAGTATATTCTGAACTAGGGTAATCTTCATTAAGGTCAACATATGTTTCAACTGGGTCACTTGTATAACCTTCAACTGTAACAACTGTGTCACGATTTAAGTTGTTATCATAGGAAACAGGTGCAAAAATATCCATAACAGCCTGTTTAACACCATCAACAAGGACATCCACATCCCCTGTTGCAAGATAATATGTAAGATTTGGGATTGCAGGTAAAATTCCTTTAATAATATTTTCTGCAGAGAAAACCTCGTTACCCTCACCATCGTAAAGGGTTTCACCGATACCTCTTACCTGCACAATGGGTGCAGTGCCACAATCACATTTTTCATCCGTTGCAAATGCAGGTGAAACTGTCAAGACCACCAAAAGCACGGACAAAACAACACTTAAAACTACCTTTACTTTTTTCATAAAATCACTCCTATATTACTACTGAAATGATTTTACCATATTATTCTTTTTATTACAAGAAAATTACACTTTAAAAGACACTTTCAATTATTTTGTCGCATACCGTAGGCGAATACTGCCACGACTCAATATGTTCTTCATTTGAATAATATTTAATTGGAGATGGTTTGCCCTTTTCAGGGAAGGAATCAACAATGGAGAGCTTAATCTTCATTTTTTCAGGGTTGATGCTTTTTATGTAAACACTTGCCGAGTCCCCTTCTTCCACGGCATCTGTATATTCTGCAAGACCTGCAAGGTTGGGTGAAAGTTCAATAAAAACTCCGTATCTCTCTATTGAACGGACAACTCCTCCAACTGTTTGCCCTGCCTTGAAATTACTTGCATTTTCTTCCCATGTACCAAGCAATTCTTTAAGGCTTAAAGTTACTCTGCCCAATTCGTCTATACCTTTCACCACAGCTTTTATGAGTGTATTTACAGAAAAACGCACATTGGGATGTGGAATTCGAGAAACTGAAATGCTGTCGATGGGTAAAAGTGCAGAAATTCCACAACCGATATCACAGAATGAACCAAAGGTTTCATTGTGGGTTATTCTCGCTTCAATAACATCTCCCGGAGAAAGATTTTTAATGTAGTTTTCCATACATTCTTCCTGCACCTGCCTACGGCTTAAAATGGCTGTACGATTACCCACCTCGTCATCCATAAAATCAACAATTTTAAAGCAAACAGGCTTATTTACCCTTGAAACGATTGCAATATCACGGACTGTTCCGTCAGAAATACCTATTACACATTCTTCCCTAGGAATTATGCCCTCCATAATCCCTAAATTCACGTGAAGATTATGCTCATTATCACAAAGAGTAACCCTTGCCTCCAAAATTTTCTCTGTGAAAAAGCATTCGCGAAGTCCGTTCATACTCTCCATATATTTTTTGTTTTGCTTTGTGTCAAATAAAATCCCCTCGGGATGGTATTTTTTCATACATCTCACCTTTATTTTCAAATTGTTATTAAAGTGTATGTGTAAATGTATAAAAAGAGAATTAAAAAGTATTTTATTTTTCCAGTATTTGTGTTATACTATATAATTGGTGAAGATTATGGATATTAAAGTAAACGATATTCTTGAAATGAAAAAAGAACACCCTTGTGGTGGTAAACAATTTCTTGTACTTCGTGCAGGAATGGATTTCCGTGTCCGTTGTGTGAAATGTGACCGTGAAGTTATGGTGCCAAGGGTGAAAATTGAGAAAAACATAAAAAAAGTATTGAGAGATGGAGAAATAGTTAATGTTTGATAAATTATTAGGAATTGAAGAAAGATTTGAGGCTGTTAACGAACAACTTTGTGACCCTGCAACAGTCAGCGACCAACAGTTATATACAAAGTTAATGAAGGAGTTGAAACAACTCACACCCGTTGTTGAAAAATTCCGTGAATACAAGGGCTATAAAGATACTTTTGAAGAGTCAAAAATGCTTCTTGACGAGGGCGGAATGGATAAAGATTTCAAGGAAATGGTGCAGGAAGAATTTGAAACTGCAAAAGAACAACTTGATGTTTGTTGGGAAGAATTAAAAATTCTCCTTCTTCCCCGTGACCCTAATGATGACCGAAATGTTATTATTGAAATCCGTGGTGGTGCAGGTGGCGAAGAGGCAGCTCTTTTCGCAAACTCACTTTTCAGAATGTACACAATGTATGCTGAAGCACGTGGCTGGAAAATGGAAATACTTTCCGAAAACCCAACAGAACTCGGTGGCTACAAGGAAGTTATTTTCTCCGTTGACGGTGACGGTGCATACTCACGATTTAAGTTTGAAAGTGGTGTTCACAGAGTTCAACGTGTTCCTGAAACAGAAAGTCAGGGCAGAATTCAGACTTCAACTGTTACTGTTGCTGTTCTTCCTGAAGCAGAAGATGTTGACTTTGAACTTAACCCTGCAGAATTACAGATTGACGTTTTCCGTTCAAGTGGTGCAGGTGGACAAAAGGTTAACAAAACATCATCTGCAATCCGTGTTACTCACTTACCAACAGGTATGGTTGTTGAGTGTCAGGACGAAAGAAGTCAGCACAAAAATAAAGATAAAGCACTTAAGGTTCTTCGTTCACGACTTCTTGAAATTGAACAGGCAAAGCACGACGCAGAAATTGCCGGTCAAAGAAAGAGTCAGGTTGGTACCGGTGACCGCAGTGAGAGAATCAGAACATATAATTTCCCACAGGGACGAGTTAGTGACCACAGAATTGGTCTTACACTCTATAAAATCGAGCAGATTATGAATGGTGACCTTGATGAAATCATTGATGCACTCATAACTGCAGACACAGCAGAAAAATTGAAAGCAAACGAGTAATTTTTATGAAAACAGTAGTAATTGATATTACAACTGAATATGACAGAGCATTGACTGAGGCTAAAAGGCTCATAAACCAAGGTGAAGTTGTGGGAATTCCCACAGAAACCGTTTATGGACTTGCGGCAAATGCATTCTGTGAAGATGCAGTTAAGAAAATCTTCGTTGCAAAGGGTCGTCCAAGTGACAATCCTCTCATTGTGCATATTGCAAAGCTTGAAGATTTAGAGCCGTTGGTTGCCGAAATTCCTGAAAAGGTTAAAATTATGGCAGAAAAATTCTGGCCTGCCGCTCTTACAATGATTATGAAAAAGAGTGACAAGGTTTCAGACGTTGTTTCGGGAAATCTCGACACAGTTGCAGTGAGAATGCCAAAAAGTGATTATGCAAGAGCAATAATTGAAGCTTGTGGTTGTCCACTTGCAGCACCGTCTGCAAATCTTTCGGGTAGCCCAAGCCCTACAAATGCCAAGTATGTTTTTAACGATATGAATGGCAGAATTCCACTTATTATTGATGGTGGTAACTGCCAAATCGGTGTTGAATCAACTGTTATTTCTTTTGCAGAAGACCCACCAAGACTTCTTCGTCCGGGTGGTGTAACACTTGAAGAAATGACCGCAGTTATTGGTGAAATTGTGGTTGACGACGCTGTGCTTAATAAATTAGAAGAAGGTGCCGTTGCATCTTCCCCTGGTATGAAATACAAGCATTACGCTCCAACTGCCGACATAACAATAATAAAAAGTAATTTTGACACTTTTAAATCTATATGCGAAAACGAAAATGCAACTGCATTATGTTTTGACGGTGAGAATGAAAACTTATCTTGCTCATCCGTTACATACGGTGATAAAGACGATGGATACAGTCAAAGTGCAAGACTTTTTGATGCTTTACGCGAATTGGACGAAAAGGGTGCCACAAAAGTCTATGCTCGTTGTCCCGAAACCAAGGGTATGGGATTGGCAGTTTATAATCGTCTAATCCGTGCAGCCGGATTTAAAATTAAGGTGATGTAATGAAAATTATTGGTCTTACAGGGCTTACAGGTGCTGGAAAAAGCACTGTTGCACAAAAGTTAATGGCTTATGGCTGTTATCACATTGATGCTGACAAAGTTGCCCGTGATGTTATAAATAATAGCGAAACTGTTAAAAATAAATTAAAAGAGCGTTTCGGGTGTGATGTTGTAAACGAAGACGGCACAACGAACCGACCACTCCTTGCTTCCCGTGCTTTTAAGAATGAAGAAAGCACAAATACTCTTAATGAAATCACGCACCCTGCTGTAACAGAAGAAATCAAATCCATTATCAAGGATATGAAAGAAGTAGGCTATCGTGGTGTAATTATTGACGCTATTGCACTTTTTGAGAGTGGCGAAGATAAAATTTGCGACTTTACTGTTGCAGTTATTGCACCAAAGGATATTCGTCTTGAAAGAATAATGAAAAGGGATAATCTCACAGAAGAAAAGGCTCTCGAACGAATAAACGCTCAAAAAGACGAGAGTTTTTTCACAAGCAAAGCTGATTTTGTTCTCTGGAATTATCCGCCATATGATATAAATGTAGAAATTCGCCCCATTGTGGCACAAATACAGATGTAACCGAAAGGAGAAAATATTATGGAACTTAACGAAATGAAAAAAGAACTTTTTTATGAGCCAAAACACGCTATGGAAACTGTTGACGATACAGTTGTAAAGGCTGCTGACGATTTCTGTGAGGGCTATAAAAAATATCTTGATTTTGCAAAAATTGAAAGAGAATCTGTTGAATTTTTCGTTGCAGAGGCAGAGAAAAAAGGCTATACAGAATTTGACAACACAAAAAAATACAACGCAGGTGATAAAGTTTATTTCAACAACAGAAATAAGGCAGTCATCCTTTGTGTTTTCGGTAAAAAGAGTATCAGTGAGGGTGTTAAAATCTCTGCTGCTCACATTGACTCACCTCGTCTTGACCTTAAACCAAACCCACTTTATGAGGATTCTTCACTTGCATATTTCAAGACTCACTACTATGGTGGAATTAAGAAATATCAATGGACTGCAATCCCCCTTGCTCTCCACGGTGTTGTTGTTAAAGCAAATGGTGAAAGTGTAAAGGTTAATGTTGGCGAAGACCAAAACGACCCACAGTTCTGTGTTACTGACCTTCTTCCACACCTTGCACAGAATCAGATGAAGCAGACAATGAGCGAAGGAATTCAGGGTGAACAACTCAATATTCTTATCGGCTCTCGTCCATTCTCAAAGGATGAGGGTAGCGACAAGGTTAAACTCAATATCATCAAAATTCTTAATGAAAAATATGGTATTACTGAAAGTGATTTCCTTAGTGCAGAGCTTGAGCTTGTACCTGCATTCAAGGCTCGTGACATCGGTTTTGACAGAAGCCTTATCGGTGCTTACGGTCACGACGATAAGGTTTGTGCTTACCCTGCTGCTCAGGCAATTTTCAATGTAGAAAACCCTGAATATACTTGCCTCACAGTCCTTACTGACAAGGAAGAAATCGGTTCCGATGGTAACACAGGTCTTAACTCATCATACATGAAATACTTTATCCATGACCTGGCTTGCATGGGTGGCGTTGAGCCTTGGAGAGTACTTTCAAAATCAGAATGTCTTTCTGCTGACGTTAACGCCGCATACGACCCATCATTCCCTGAAGTTAGCGAAAGAAAGAACTGCTCATTCGTTAACAATGGTGTTGTAATTACAAAATATACAGGTGCTCGTGGTAAGAGTGGTACAAGCGATGCATCCGCTGAATATATGGGTAAAATTCGCAGAATGCTCAATGCAAACGATGTTGTATGGCAGATTGGTGAACTCGGTAAGGTTGACGCAGGCGGTGGCGGTACAGTTGCTATGTATGTTGCCAACCTTGACATTGACACAATCGACCTTGGTGTGCCTGTCCTTTCAATGCACGCACCAATGGAAGTTGTTTCAAAACTTGACGTTTATATGGCATACAAGGCATTTAAAGTATTCTTTGAACAGAAATAATCAAAATACAAAATTAAGGCAGAGAAAATTCTCTGCCTTTTTTTATAATAAAATAGGTTGTGGTTGCACTTTTGTTGCAAGCACTTCACGAACGGTATCGGGAATATATTTAAAATCTGCCACAATGGAATTGGGCTTGTTGATATAATCATCCTGACACATTGGCACAAAACAAATATGCTTACTATTCATAAGTGTTCCGATATTTCGAGCTGATGTGCCGAGAGCATCATTTGACGAAACTGCGATAATGACGGGACGTTGATTTCTTAAATGTGCCTTCGTGGCAAGAGTTACAGATGTATCACTTATTCCGTTCGCCAATTTGCCGAGTGTGTTCCCCGTGCAGGGAGCTATAACCAAAACATCAAGTAATTCTTTTGGACCTATTGGCTCTGCACCCTTTATTGTATAAATAATTTCATTTTGACAGATATCTTCAATCTCTTTATTAAAGTCCGTTGCTTTGCCAAATCTGGTATCCGTTGTATATGCTGTATGTGACATAATGGGGATTACCTTGTAACCCTCATCTACTAATCTTTTCATTTGTGGGATTACCTTTTTAAATGTGCAGAAAGACCCGCAAAGGGCAAATCCCACGGTTTCTTTTTCCATTGTTATTCCTCCCTTTGCAGAATGTCTTGGAGCTTTTTACCTATTATTTCCCCCGCTGTTTTTGGTGTGTATTTTCCGGGCAGACCCAATGCTTTTACAACATCAATTCCGTGTTTTCGCGCTAAATCAAAATCAAGCCCGAATGGTGCAGATGCAAGTTCAATTATTTTGCATCCATTTCTCATATTGGCTATGCTTTCTTCGTGAATTACATTAACGGGAATTGTATTAATTACTATGTCAAACTTTCCCGAAAGACGTGAAAGTGAAGTCAAAGGCTCTGCGTTACACCCTTTAATTATTGCATCCTCCCTTTGAGACGGATTTCGTGCAAATACTGTCACATCACAGGAAAGTGACTTTAAAAGTGCAACTGTTTCTTTCGCAACCCTACCATATCCCGTAACAGCATATTTGCCCAACGGCAGAGCAAAATCAATGTGTTCAAGTATAATTTTCAATGCACCAAAAGCGGTTAAAACTGCATTTTTCTCAATAAAGGCTTGGTCGTAATAGTCAACATAGGACGTTTCACTCTCACGAAGTCGGGATAGTAATTCCCCCTTGATTATTCCACCGAAAACAAGATTTTTCTTTCCTAAAAACGAAAACAATCGGTCAATAGAAATCTCCTTCTTTGAAAAAGGCATAAAAATCGTCTTATCGTTTCGAGTTGCAGGTAAGGGCAAAATTACAACCGTATCTTCCCCAATCATACCTTTCAGCTTATCCGTGTCGTCATCCCAATCAAAAAGACCGTAGGAATTCACATCAAAGCCTTTTTCAACAAGATATTCCATAAGGTATTTCTGTCGCTTATCCCCACCGACTATGACAATATTTCTCGTTTTCATATACACTTCACCTTACCTTTACAGTAACAGAATATGATTTTTGAGAAAAAATGGTGATTAGGTGTTTAAATTTTTTGGAAGATGTAATATAATAAAGAGTGGTGATAAAAATGAATGAAATTACAAAAGTCTTAGAAACTGTAAAAACAATACACTTCATAGGAATCGGTGGCAGTGGTATGTGTCCACTTGCTGAAATTCTTCATAGCAAGGGTTATACTCTCCAAGGCTCTGATAATAACGAAAGTTCAATCGTTGACCGTATTCGTAAAATGGGAATTAAGGTTATGATGGGACAAAGAGCCGAGAATATTGAAGGTGCAGAAATGGTGGTTTATTCTGCTGCTATTTCAAAAGAAAATCCTGAGCTTAAAGCAGCTCTTGATAGTGGTATTCCAACATTCCAACGTGCCGAATTATTGGGTGAGGTTTCCCGTCAATTCTCTAACTGTATCGGTATTTGCGGTACTCACGGAAAGACAACTGTTACATCTTTAACTGTACAAACTATGATTGAGGCAGGTCTTGACCCTTCTGCAGTTATCGGTGGTAAATTGCCACTTACAAACTCTTATGGTCGAGTTGGCAACACTGAAACTATCGTTATGGAGTCTTGTGAATATCAGGACACATTCCTTAAAATGAGCCCTGATGTTGCTGTTATTCTCAATATTGACGAGGACCATCTTGAATATTTCAAGACAATGGAAAACTTGATTTTAAGCTTCACAAAATTTGCAGAGTCTGCTACAAAAGCAATTATTTATAACGGTGATGATGAAAACACCCTTAAAGCCATAAAGGACATTAAGGGCAAGGAAATGATTTCATTCGGTTTTAATAATAAAAATGACTACTACGCAGAAAACATTGAAGAATATAAGGGTGCATTTACTAAATTTGATGTAATGTACAAGGGTGAAAAGTTAGGAAATGTTGAACTTTCAATTCCAGGTATTCACAACGTACTTAACGCACTTTCTGCTATTGCTTGTGCAATTTATTCAGGTGCAAAGTTCGAGGACTGCATTAAGGGATTGCAGGAATTCAAGGGTGCAGGTCGTCGTTTTGAAGACCTTGGCACATATAACGGAATTGATTTTGTTGACGATTACGCCCACCACCCTGCTGAACTTAAAGTTACTATTGATGCAGCTATGAAAATGGGTTACAACACAGTTTGGGCAGTCTTCCAGCCTTTCACATATTCAAGAACTGCTATGCATTTTGACGAGTTCGTAGATGTTCTTAAAATTCCTGACAGATGCGTTATGACGGAGATTATGGGTTCTCGTGAAGTGAATACTTATGACATTTACACATCACAGCTTGCAGAAAAAATTCCAAATTCCGTTTGGTTTAACACTCAGGAAGAAGTTGCAGATTATGTTGTTAAAAATGCAAAGAGTGGAGATTTAGTTCTCACAATGGGTTGTGGTGACATTTACAAATCTGCATTTATGATGATTGAGAGAATTAAAAATGGTACAGTTTAATAATTCTTGGGATATCCTTCTAAAAGACGAGTTTCAAAAGCCCTATTATCTCAATTTGAGAAAATTTTTGGTGCAGGAATATAAGTCACAGACTATATATCCCAATATGAACGATATTTTCAATGCATTAAAATATACTGATTACAAGGATGTTAAGGTTGTGATTTTGGGTCAGGACCCATATCATCAGCCAAATCAGGCACACGGACTTTGTTTCTCCGTTAAAAAGGGGGTTAATCCCCCACCGTCACTTCAAAATATGTATAAGGAAATCTATGCTGAATACGGGTTTCCTATTCCCGACCACGGTGAGCTTACATATTGGGCAGAACAAGGTGTTCTTATGATGAACACGGTTTTAACTGTAAGAGAAAGTCAACCAAATTCCCACAAGGGAATGGGTTGGGAAATTTTTACGGACAATGTAATTTCTCTGCTTAATCAACGACCTGAACCAATGGTATTCTTACTTTGGGGTGCAAATGCAAGAGCAAAGAAGAAGATTATCACAAACCCAAACCATTTGGTGCTTGAATCAGCACACCCAAGCCCACTTTCTGCATACAACGGATTTTTCGGCAACGGACATTTCAAAAAAGCCAACGATTTCTTAAGACAAAACAATATGGCAGAAATTGATTGGAAGATAAAATAAAAATATCCACCCTACATTTTTGTAAGGTGGATATTTTTATATCTTTATTAGTTCTTCTCTTTCAATGCCTTTTCTCTATCTTTCTTCAAGAATGTGAGCATCGGGATGAAGATGAGTGCTGCAACAATTGCTGCATAAAGGAACATAGCTTCTGTTGGAAGCACCTTTTCTGCACCGTTTTCCATATATGTAACTTCTGAATTTTTAGCAGCAATATTTCCAAGTGTTGGGCCAATAATTCCCGGTATGCAAAACAGGAATATCATTCTGATTCCTTGAAAAAGTCCTACTTTGTCCTTTGGAATATTATCACGAACAGTTGCTCCAAACTGAATCATAATGATGATATATCCTATAAGACCCGGAGCCAAGCCTATAACGATTCCCAAAAGGCTCTTTGTTGATGAAAGAATGAAAAGACCAACAATTAAGAAAATGACACTTGGAATGAATGATAATGCCTTACTCTTTGTATAGAGCTTCATAAGAATAAGAACACTCACAACCACCGCAACAAGGGCAATTACAACAGCTATAATCATTTCTGTTGAAAGGAGGTCAACATCCTGATTTGCCGGAATAACAACTGACGCTATGTAAATAAAAAGGTATGGCATAAATACCTGACAAGCACAGTTAAATGTGCAACCTGAAGAAAGCATTAAATAAAGATTTATATTCTCCTTAATGGCACTTGGCTTAAACCCATATAAAAGGTCTTCCAAATATTTATTTCTTTTTTCTTCTTCCTTTTTATTGTTTAATCTTTTTGTATTCCTTAATTTCTTTAGTTTTTTGGTATTCTCCTCTTTTTGGGGTGGGTTTTTAATAAGAAAAAATCCAATAATACCAAAAACGACTCCAGCCAAACCAAGGATAATAAAAATATCACTATACTCTAATTGTTCAGACTGAGCACCTGATACCAATAAAGTAATGACAGCAGTTGAAACAAAGCCCATAATTGTAAATGCAATTTCAATTATCGCAGATGTTTCGGGAGTTGATACATCTGTAACCCATGAGTTAAAAGCAGCATCGCATGTGGTTGAACGTAAAAATGTCAAAATAAGGGCAAAACAAACAATAGTTATAGCGGTAACAGTAACAGCCTCATAGAGCGTACTGATTCTTAAAAATCCTGCCACATTGAGTATATCAATTCTGCTGAAAACCAACATTACAGTACCCCATGCTATAAAACCAGTTGAAACGAAAATCCTTCTGTTTTTCATTTTTTCACTTAGAGTACCAATAACAAAGGTAGTAATAACCGATACAACTGCTGATAATGAAGCAATAAGGTTTACTGTGTCAGTCAATGTGATTTTTGCACCCATTGAGCCATCCTTAAAAACGGTATTGTTAAGGAAAAGGCCGAGATACATAGACTCAGTAGTACCGACAATTGCACTCATAAACATAAAAAGAATTATTGTTAGCCAAGTGACTTTAGAAAGCTGGCCTTTTTTATTGCTCATAGTTTCACCTCAATTTTGCTTTGAATATCAAAAACGCCGTTTTTCAGGCGTTTTTGTAATGTGTGCTATTATTTTGTTTCTTTGTCCTTTTTCAAATATGCAAACAATGGAACGAATATGAAGATTGCAACAATCGCAGCATAAAGGAACATCATCTCTGTTGGAAGCATTGATTCTGCACCAGATATATCAGTAATTGTAACTGTTGAATTCTTTGTTGCAATATTGCCAAGCGTTGGACCAACCACCATTGGGATAAGCACGAAGAAAATCATTCTTACGCCTTGGAAAAGTCCAACTTTATCCTGTGGAATGCTATCACGCACATTTGCGCCGAACTGAATCATAATTACAATGTAACCAATAAGTGTAAATGCTGCACCGATAAGCATAAAGTAAAGATTTGTTTTTGCAAAGAACATCACTAAAAGACCAATGATAAGAGAAATTACACTTGGAATGAATGCTGCTGCCTTACTCTTATTATAGACCTTTAATAAAAGAACAATTCCTGCTACAAGTGTAATAACTGAAGCTGCTGCCACGATAATAAGACTTACTGGCATCGCAGCAAACAAAGTTTCATTTGCCTTAATAACAACTTCACCAAAATAAGTTAAGAGATATGGGAAGAATACCTGGAATGCACAATTAAAGATACCAGTTGCTACAAGAATTAAATAAAGTTTGCTGTTTTCTTTAATAACATTTGGTCTGAAACCATAGAAAAGGTCTGCCCAATAGCTTGTTTTTGGAGTGTTTGCATCTTTTTTTGCATCTTCAAGTTTCTTTGGATTATCAACTACAAAAAGAGCAACAATACCAGCTATTGTAACAACTATACCAAGACCGATGAAAAATGCACTATAAGGAATTACGCCACCCTGTGCCATTGAACCAACAACCATAATCACAGCCATTGCAATAAAACCTACAAATGTAAATGCTGTTTCAACCTTTTGTGTTGTTTCAGGAGTTGTAACGTCAGTAACCCAAGCCTGAAAAGCTGAGTCGTTACTTGTTGAACCCATAAAGGTCATTATCATATCCATTACAACAACAACCCAAGCGGTTGCAATAACAATTTTAACGCCGTCAGAAATTCCAAATATGTTTGCAATATTGTCTTTTGTAATAAAGCCGAAAAGAGCAGTAATAATACCCCAAGCAATATAACCAAAAGAAATAAATGCTTTACGGTTTTTCATCTTTTCACTGAGCGTACCCATAATAAATGTAGTTACAACTGCAACAATAGCAGAAAAGGTAACCATAATATTAACAGCATCCGTGTAAGTTAACGCTGTGACGCCTACAGAGCCTTCATAAACTTCATTCCATAAAAATGTGTTAAAGTACATATTTTCCACATTCCATGCAAGACCACCTATGAATGAACACATAAGCATACCAATCCAAAGACGTGGAGAAAGTTTTCCATTATTTTTATTCATTGTTTTTTACCCCTTATTTAAAATAGTAAACACGAGCCTCGTAAGGTCTTGTTACGAATGAATTATTTGTTACAGGGTTAAGACGATAGTTTGAAAGTACCAACTCACCCTTTGAAAGGTCATAGCCTGCAGGTGCTTCAAAGTTAACACATTTATCAGAGAATGAGCATACAACAAGAGCTTTTTCACCATCAAGAGTTCTTTCATATACAAAGAGCTTGTCGCTATTCTGATAGTATTGTTTGAAATCACCATAAATCACAACTTCGTGCTCCTTACGGAATTTAAGAAGTTTACGGTAGTAATTAAGGATTGAATTTTCGTCGGCCTCTGCCTGTGCAACGTTAATTTCCTTGTAGTTAGGATTAAGGTTAAACCAAGGCTCAACAGTTGAGAAGCCTGCATAAGCTGAGTCGTCCCACTGGACAGGAGTTCTTGAGTTTTCACGAGAGCCTGCGTTTGCCATCTTAACGAATCTATCACCCTTAATACCAAGCTTATTGTACATAATCTGGTTATTGAAGGTAATCATATCCTTAAACTCATCAATGGAGTGAAGCTCGATATTTGTCATACCGATTTCCTGACCCTGATAGATGAATGGTGTACCCTTTTGCATATAACACATTGTTGCAAGCATCTTTGCACTTTCAACTCTGTATTTAAGTGAGCCGTAACGGTCAATAATTCTTGGGTGGTCGTGGTTTTCAAGATAGAGTGTGTGCCAACCCTTGCCATTCATTGCGTCATACCATTTCTGGTAGCATTTCTTCATCTTTTTAAGATTAAATGGCATTTTAATCCAGTCTGTCATAAAGCAGTCTGCTTCAAGGTGGTCAAAGCTGAACATTGTTTTAAGAAC
>JAFYSE010000026.1 GCA_017546665.1 Clostridia bacterium
AATTTCATTACGCCCAAGCGGCGTGAAAAATTCCACCCTGCTGCGCAGCAGGGTGGAATTCATTCAAATATTTTTACTTTTTTCTTTTACATAAACTTTTTTTGTTTTTTCGTCTGTCTACTTGACAGGGGTCGCTTCAAAATCCATAGGCTTTTGTTTTTATATTCTTGAAAACATTGGGTTATTATAATATAATGAATACAGAACTTGACGGAGGTACAAATAATGAATGTTTATAAAAGTGTTTCTCAACTTGTTGGGAAAACTCCTCTTTTGGAACTTGTCAACATAGAAAATAAACTTGGTCTTAAAAGTAAGCTCTATGCTAAGCTTGAATATTTTAACCCTGCAGGTAGTGTTAAGGACAGAGTAGCACTTCAAATGATAGAGGATGCTGAAAAGAAGGGATTACTCAAAAAAGGCTCTGTGATTATTGAACCCACAAGTGGTAACACAGGTATTGGACTTGCCAGTATTGCTGCGTCAAAGGGGTATAAACTTATTATCACAATGCCCGAAACAATGTCTGTTGAACGCAGAAAGTTGATTGCTGCCTATGGCGCTGAATTGGTGCTTACAGACGGAAGCAAGGGTATGAATGGTGCAATCCAGAAAGCAGAAGAATTGGCCCAAGAAATTCCTGATAGCATTGTTGCAGGACAGTTTGTTAACCCGTCCAACCCAAAGGTTCATCTCAAAACTACGGGTCCTGAAATTTGGGAAGATACTGACGGTACTGTTGATTTTTTCGTTGCAGGTGTTGGTACAGGTGGTACAATTACGGGTACGGGTGAATACCTTAAAAGTAAAAATGCAAATATTAGGATTATCGGTATTGAGCCATCTGATTCCCCAATACTTTCCGGCGGCAAAGCAGGTGCTCATCCATTACAGGGAATCGGTGCAGGTTTTATTCCCGAGGTTTTGAATACGGATATAATTGACGAGATTGCAACTGTTTCAGGTGATGAGGCATACTCAGCATCACGACTTCTCGCAAAAAACGAAGGTGTGCTTGTTGGGATTTCATCAGGTGCAGCACTCCACGTTGCCATTGAAATTGCAAAAAAAGAAGAAGGAAAAACCATAGTTGTCCTTCTCCCCGATTTAGGTGACAGATATTTATCAACCGAATTATTCTAAAAAATAAAACGGACTATTTTTAGTCCGTTTATTTTTATCTAAAACAAGAATTTATTGTATCCCCAAGTATCAATAAACTGATACTTCACATAGGTCCTTTGAGGTGATATGTCTGCTTCACGTTCCAAAATGCCACAGATTTCCTTTGTAAGTGATTCACAATCTTCTTCCCTTGATGCTTTACCAAAAAGGCTTATTTCCACCATTGCAGCCGCAGAATCGTCACCTTGGAACCAAAGATTTGACTTGTCTGTAATTTTCACCATAAGGTATTGCTCACTTTTTCCAGGTATAAGGGAAATTGCACGTCCGCAAAGGTGTTTTATGTTATCAAGTTGTTCTTCATTCAATGCAACATTTGTACTGATATCAATATATGGCATAATATCCACCCTACCTTAAAGTCGTTTATCCTTTTCGTAAGACGCCTGAACGGCATCCATAACTGCTTTGTCAAAACCTTCGTTTTGAAGCGTTGCGATACCCTCAATGGTTGTGCCACCGGGTGAACAAACAGAATTGATGAGTGCCCACGGATTTTCTTCGCTTTCCAGCATCATCTTTGCACTACCTAAAACTGCCTGAGCAGAAATTTTAAGTGCTTGCTCCTTAGACATTCCGTTCAAGACTGCTCCACGAGCCATTGAATCAATAAACATAAAGGCGTACGCAGGAGAACATCCTGCAATTACTCCGAATATTGAAAACTGACTTTCAGGAAGCTCCACAACATCTCCAAAAGATTTGCAGAGTTCCTTTGTAAAGTTCAACAACTCTTCATCAGCATTTTCATTTCCACAGACTGCACTCATTGATGCACCAACCTTTGCGTTAATGTTGGGCATAACACGTACAACGGGTGTGTAATCCTCAAAAAATGAACTTATATAATTAAGAGTTTTACCTGCGCCAATGGAAATAATTGCAGTATCGTTCTTTGTTACGCCATCTTTAATCTGTGGTAAAACCACAGGAAAAACCTGAGGTTTAACCGCTAAAACAACGGCATAAGAACTTTCGGCAACGTCACTTGCAGATGAAAGCACATTAACTCCCAAACTTTCTTTGAGTAAGTTTGCTTTTTCAGTATCTACATCAAAAACGCAGATTTCTTCACCCTTAAGAAAATTCGATTTAACTGCTCCATTCATTATGGCAGTTGCCATATTACCGCAACCAATAAAACCAAGTTTAAACATAATTATTCAACGTCAGATGTACAGTGGCAGCACTTTGTAGCATCAATAGCGATTTCGCTCTTACAGAATGGGCAAACCTTTGTTGTTGGAGTTTCTTCCACAACAGGCTCTTCCTTTGCTGTTTTTGCTCTGAGAGCATTGATACCCTTAACAAGACAAAAGATTACAAATGCAACAATGATAAAGTCAAGAACAACAGCAATAAAGTTACCATATGTAAGAATTGCTGCACCTGCTTCAGTTGCTTCTTCAATAGATGCATATTCGCCACCGTCAAGAGCAAGGAATTTTGTCGCAAAATCTGTACCCTTCATTGCAAGACCGATAAGTGGCATAATGATGTCGTTTACGAGTGAGTTAATGATTTTCTGGAATGCACCACCGATAATAACGCCGACTGCAAGGTCGATTACGTTACCACGCATAGCAAATTCTTTGAATTCTTTGAAAAATCCTTTCATTTTAAAAATCCTTCTTTCTTAAGATTTATGTAATTATTATATCATTATTTTAAAAGATTTCAACATTATTTTACGCCCGTACCATCGAAACTGGGAATAAAATCCGTCTTCGCAGAAGATTTTTCCTGCATAAAGCCATTTTGAAGGCCAATATCAATAAAATAGTCCACAACCTTGTTGTATTCTGCCGTTGTAAGTCTGCGGTTTAACTCCTTAAACTCCTTAATATCACCATAAGGGGTGTATTGACTCATAAGACTTATATAAGTGTCCATGGGAAGATTTTCACTTATCCACAACAGAATGTTCTTGCTTTCGTCAACATTGGCAGGGAGAATCAAATGACGTATAATCATACCTTTTTGAATTATTCCATCTTCTATAATCGCATTGGGCTGTTGGCGATGCATTTCTAAAATCGCTTTACTTGCCTTGTCAAAATAGTCGGGACATTTTGCATATTTCTGTGACTTTTCACTACTGAAATATTTCAAATCAGGCAAATACACATCAATTAGTCCTTCAAGTTGTTTAAGTGTTTCAACACTATCATATCCTGAACTGTTATATATAACGGGGACTTTCGGTTTATATGTTTTCAATGCATCAATTATAATATGTGAAAAGTGTGTGGGGTTCACAAAATCAATGGTATGAACACCTTTTTCTTCAAGTTCCTTGATAATTTCTATAAGCCTTTCTGTCGTTATAACTTCGCCTTTATTTTCGTGACTTATGGGATAGTTCTGACAGAAACAGCATTTAAGACTACAACCTGAAAAGAAAATTGCACCTGTACCGTTTTCACCGCTTATGCAAGGTTCTTCCCAATTGTGAATGTCTGCTCGTGCTAATACTGGATTATATGGCATTTTGCAAAATCCGTTACCCATATAATCAGTTCTTTCTGCGTTACATTTTCGCGGGCAAAGATTACAAATCATAGTTACACCACCTTACCGCTTCTCGGCTCCCCTTGTCAGGGGAGCTGTCAACGAAGTTGACTGAGGGGTAGTCGGTTTATCCGTTGCCTATCTCTCCCTCAGTCGCTTTGCGACAGCTCCCTCGTCAGAGGGAGCCAGATTATTTCTCATCAGTTCTATCTAATAAATAATCAACACTTACGCCATAATAATCTGCTAATTTTATTAAAACTTCTGCTGTAAGTGAAATAACCCCTGTTTCATATTGTGAATATGTGTTTTGTGAAATGTTAAGAATTTTTGCAATATCGCTTTGCCTTAAATCATTATCTTCACGAATTGTTCTTAAATTTTTAAAAATCATAAAATCACCCACCAATATTATGCCATATCTTTAAAACAGATATTGACTTTTATCTGTAATACAGATAAAATATTTATATGAAATACTTTAGAGGTGATAATTATGGAAAAAATCTGTCGTAATTGTGAGCACTACATTCGTCATTTTGTTTTCTTGGGCAAGTCATTTTCTCCAATCGACCACGGGCATTGTACATATCCTATGCTTAAAAATCGAGAAGCAGACTGCAAGGCCTGTAAACATTTTGAAGAAAGAAAAGAAGATGACAGAATACAGGTTACGGAGATAAGAATAGAACATAAAATCTTGTAGGAGCAAACATTATAAATACTTGCCAACCATTCAAAATAGGAGTATAATATTTGCATTGATTTTGTGAGGTGATAATATGCTTCTTACAATGGATATAGGAAATACCAATATAAATATCGGTCTTTTCAATGGTGATGACCTTTCTGTAAGTGCAAGAATTGCAACTGAAAGACAGAAAACCGATGACCAATATGCTATGGATTTCACTAATATTTTTGTAATGCATAAAATTGACTTTAAAGACATTAATGGTGTTGTAATTTCATCCGTTGTGCCTGAAATTACAGAGTCTGTTACAAGTGCCATTAAAAAACTTACGGGAAAGGATGCTCTTATTTTATCCCCCGGTGTAAAAACAGGTCTTAACATCCTAATTGACAACCCTGCACAGCTTGGTGCTGACCTTGCAGCAGGTGCGGTTGGAGCTGTGGCGGAATACCCTCTCCCTGCATTTGTTATTGACCTTGGTACTGCCACAAAAATTTGTGCTATCGACAAAAATCGTGGTTTCCATGGTTGTATGATTGCTCCTGGTGTACAGATTTCACTTAAAGCGCTTACTGACACAAGCTCACTTTTGCCTACAATCAGTCTTGAGCCACCTAAAAAAGCATGTGGCACAAACACAGTTGAGAGTATGCAGAGTGGTATTGTACTTGGTACTGCTGCTATGATTGACGGAATTCTTGATAGATTTGCAGACGAGCTTGGTGAACCTGCTTCTATTATCGCGACCGGTGGCCTTTCTTACTTTTTAGCACCTGTTTGCAAAAGAGATATTATCTATGACCGTCACCTTATTTTAAAGGGACTTAAAGCAATTTACGAAAAGAACAATTAAATATTTATTCATCAATTATTTGCATTGTATCCGTTAAGGAACAGTAGCAAGGAGGAATATAAATGACAAACAAAAAAATTGACCGTAACAAAACGGTTAAACTTGCAACCGCGGGTCTTCTTACCGCTGTTGTTATCCTTTTCCAATTCATTGGTGCATCAATCAAATTCGGCATATTTTCAGTTTCCCTTGTGCTTATACCCATTGTTATTGGTGCTTCGCTTTGCGGGAAAGGTGTTAGTACATGGTTGGGCTTTGTGTTCGGAGCAGTTGTTCTTCTTTCAGGAGACGCATCTGTTTTTCTCGCCATCAACCCCGTAGGTACTATTATAACAGTACTTGTTAAAGGTACATTTGCGGGTTTTGTTGGTGGACTTGCTTTCGAGCTCTTGAAAAAACTCAACACATATCTTGCTGTTATTATTGCAGCAATTCTTGTACCCGTTACAAACACAGGAGTTTTCCTTATTGGTTGTAGGCTTTTCTTCTTTGACACAATCAAGGAATGGGGAACAGGCTTAGGTTTTGAAAATGTTTTCACCTATATGGTTGTTGGTCTTGTAGGTATGAACTTCATTTTTGAACTCGCAGTAAACATTGTACTATCACCATCAGTTGTGGGCGTTGTAAAAATGCTCAGCAAAAAAAGGAACTAAACAAACAGACCACTCAAATGAGTGGTCTTATTTTATAATACATTATTCTTTTTAAGAAATTCAATGGACTGATTTACCCATTGTCCTGCTTCCAATCCGTCGGCAAGGGCAAAACCGTGAACATTACCGCGATAAACATGCACTTCATTTGGAACATTCTTTTCATTCATAACCTTTTCCACTGCAAGGCAATTTGTTTCAGGTGGTACAATGGGGTCATATTTCATGGAGAAAAGAAACATTGGAGGATAATTCTCATTGATTAAATTGTGCACACTCAATTTATCGGACAATTCTTCACTATAATTTTTACCAAGAAAGATTTTATCACTTGTAATACCGAAATCTTTACATTTTAGGTTGGTCATTGGGTATCCGCCAATCACGGCATCGGGTTTTCCGTCGAGATGGGCTAAATCCCCTGTCATATCTCGCAACTCATCATATACACCATTGATACTTGTAACCAGATGCCCACCTGCAGAAAAGCCCATAGCAATAACCTGATTTTCAATTATCTCCCATTTTTCTGCATTGTTTCTCACCGTCTGAATGGCACGAATAAAATCAAGCTGTGGGCAAGGGTAACGGCTTGGAGATGTGCGATAGCAAACAATAACTGCATGAAAACCAAGCTGATTAAATCTTTCGGCAATATCCACGCCCTCGTGCTTCATACAAACATGAAGATATGCTCCTCCCGGTGCAATTACCACCACGGGGGCTTTTTTATTTTCTAACAAAAAAGGTACTATGTAGGGCTTTCTTTTTCCGTCATACAAAGGAATATCCTTTTCCTCCCACAAAAGAATACTACGTGGGTCAGTAACAGGTACAGCGTCGTCTTCACCATTAAAAAAACCAACTAAGTCCTTTATAAAATTACCAGGAATAATTTTTGCGAGAGTACTGAATTTAAAAGGCTCCATGAGGCGTAAAATTCTGTTAATTTCTGGCACGGACGAATAACTCTCTAGCCACAAATTCGCCTCGCTATCTGCACGGACATCACGAAGTTTATGGTTCATTGTAATCATTTAAAACACCTCAACACCTATTACTAATCTATCTTTTTTCGTATGACGGAGAACACCTTTATAGATAAACCTGCCAAAACCACGAACCGAAATTTTATCACCAATATTCACATTCGTTGACGGACTCGTTTTCACTGCACCATTCACAAACACCCTTTCCGTGTGGAAAAGCGGCAACACCTGACTGCGTGACATTTTGTAGATTGCAGAAACAATCACATCCAGTCTTTCCGACGAAACTATTATCTCATTATTTTTAGGCTGTGGCAATATGTTTTGTGGAACGTCTTCAGTGATACTGCACTCTACTGTCGTATGCCTTACTTGTTTAAGGTTTTGAAGAATATATTCCGTTATTGTATCAAAGCAGAATAAATACCCACAATTTTCACTTATAATTATATCCCCAAGCATTTCACGACGAATACCAAGTCCCATAAGCGACCCTAAAAAATCACGATGAGTGAGATTATCGGCAAACTTTTGATTAATAGGCTGGATGCAAACACAATGAATGGGATAATCGGAGTTATCATCAAGATACTCTCTGTCACCAAAACAAGCAACACATCTTTCAGCATCTTCATAACCACCCCAAAGTGTTGTACTTACAGACAAACGGACAGAAGAAAGTTCCGATATCTCGGCAAGTCCGAGAAAATCGGAGTACACACAATATCCACCTTCATTGGAACGGTTTGCTAATTCGCAGAATCTTTTTTGTTTATCCGTCATTTTTCTCACCGATACAATTATATATAAAAAACAATGGTGGGGTCAAGCCCCACCTTCTGTTGTAATTATACATTATAAAATTTTGCCATTCTTTTTTTCTTCAAGATGTTTGCAATTATAATTACCATCACAACTGCAATTACAGAAAAGAAAGCAATATAAAGTCCCTGAGCATCATTCTCGCCCTTAACCTTCATCCATAAAGAGTTCATATACTGCAAGGTATCAACGGGAAGATTGTGGAAGGACTGTGTCTTTTCCAAATTTTCAGGATAAATAGCATCACTATCAATAAGTGAATAGTCAGGGTTTTCAAGAACTGATTTGTTTGGCGTTGCATAGTAAATATACTCTGCATTTGCCAAGGCAATCTCGGGCTCCATCATAAAGTTTATAAACGCTTCCGCACCTTTTTTATTCTGAGAACCCTTAGGAACACACATAGCGTCAAAGAAAGTGTTAACACCTTCTTGCGGGAAAACAAATCCTAAATCAGGATTATTCTCCACCATCAACTCATAGTCCCCCGCATAGTATGTTGCAAGAGCATATTCGCCACTTTCCATTTTAATAAAAACCTCGTCCATAACATATTCCGGACGGACTTTTTGACGTTGTTCAAGAAGATAATCTGCTGCTGTATCCCAGTCAGTCATATTAGTTGTATTGATATCCTGACCAAGTGCAAACTGTGCTACAGCAAAAGCATCACGAGGGTTGTTGAACATCAAAACCTTGCCCTTATACTGTTCATCCCACAAAACCTTCCAACTTGTTGGTTCTTCTTTCACAAGGTTTTTGTTGTAAATAAGAATTGTCGAGCCTACATTGTAAATTGCTGCATAGTCCTTTATACCGTTTTCAATAAGGTTACCATATCTTTCATTATCAAAGTACTTATTGAAATTTGGGATGTTGCTATAATCAAGCTCTAAAAGCATTTCTTCTGCCATAAGACGTTCAACCATATAGTCGGATGGAATTATAATATCGTAGCTTACGCCACCACCGGAGAGCTTTGAATACATATTTTCGTTTGATTCAAAGGTAGTATAATTCACTTCACAACCCGTAAGGTTTTCAAACTGAGTTATAACATCAATTTCTTCATCATCGATATATTCGCCCCAGTTATATACATTAAGTGTAGTGCCCTGAAGACCAAGGTTTTTATAATATGCTTTTACTTCTTCAGAGAAAATATCAACATTATTTTCATTTTGCTGTGTTGGTGTTTCTTCTACATTGTCACCATTTCCACAAGCTGATAGTGAAAACAAAACTACAAGTGCAAGTAAAAGGGAAATAATTTCCTTCATGACTTATCCCCCTTTTTTGCTCTTTGCTTCTTATCAGAGCGAGCCTGTGCCACATTCATAAGCACAAGAAGAATAAACATAGCCACAAAGATAAGTGTTGAAAGAGCATACATATCAGGCTTTACTCTCTTCTTTGTCATTGAGAAAATATGAATAGGTAATGTCTGAAAATCAGGCCCATTTGTAAAATAGCTGATTATGAAATCATCAAGGGACAAGGTAAACGCCATAATTGCACCAGAAATGATACCGGGAAGAATTGCAGGGAAAACCACCTTGAAAAACGCTTGAATAGGTGGACAACCCAAATCCTGTGCCGCCTCATAAATTCTATTATCGGACTGACGAAGTTTTGGTAAAACCGAAAGAATTACATAGGGCAACTGGAATGTAACGTGGGCAATAAGAATAGTCCAAAAGCCCAAAACATCACGCTTGTTGAACATTACCCCTGCAAAAACAAACAAGAGCATCATTGAGATACCTGTAACGATTTCAGGGTTCATCATTGGAATATTTGTAACTGTCATAACAGACGACTTTATGTGCTTGTTTCTCATTGAATTAATACCAACTGCAGCCAAAGTACCAAGCACAGTTGCAATCGTTGCAGCAATCACAGCAAGAACAACTGTATTTTTGAGAGCATCCATTGTAACCTTGTCGTGGAAAAGCTTTTCATACCATTGAAGTGAAAAGCCTTCAAAAATATATGTACTTTCAGTTCCGTTAAACGAGAACACCATCATAACAACCATCGGTGCATAAAGGAAAATGAAAACAAGGGCTAAATAGAATTTAGATAAGAGAGATGTTTTTGTCATATAAGCACACCTCCGTCATCGTCATTGTCGGTGAAGTAATTAAGCACACCAAGACAGATTAAAATCATAACCATAAGCACAAGTGAAAGTGCTGCACCCAAGTTATAGTTATATGCAGTCTGGAACTGACCTTCAATAACGTCACCAATAAGAGTAATCTGTCCGCCACCTAATTTCTGTGTAATATAGAAAGTACTTACACATGGCACAAACACCATCGTTACGCCACTTGCAATACCAGGTACCGAAAGTGGGAAAATAACCTTACGAAGACAATAGAATTTATTGCATCCTAAATCCTGTGCTGCCTCAACAAGAGAATTATCCATCTTTGAAAGTGCGGTATATAAAGGCAAAATCATAAAGGGTAAGAAATTATAAACCATACCCAAAATAACTGCTCCACCTGTGTTGAGCATTTTAAGTGGTTCAACGCCAAAAAGCCCCAGGAAACTGTTTATTACCCCTGATTCACCTAAAATGGTAATCCAAGAGTAAGTACGAATAAGGAAACTCATCCACATTGGGAGCATTACAAGCATTGTGGCAACACGCTGAAAAGAAGCCTTAGTCTGTGCAAGTGCATAGGCAAAAGGGTATGCAATCAAAAGGCAAATTACTGTTGCAACTGCACCATAGCTGATTGAAAGGATGAACGTTGCTGTATAATCCCCAATCTGCATAATGTTGTCAAGAGTAAAATTACCGTTTGCGTCCGTAAAAGCGTAATACGCAACCATTATGAGCGGTGCTACTATAAATAACACCGACCAAAGCATATAAGGTGCATTAATCACCTTTTGGATGAATGAGGACTTTTTCATTCTTCCTCACCCACAGTAGAAAGTTCATCAAATTCGTCGCTGAATGAACTGTAATCACCATAGAGTCCTGAATACTGGGACTTTTTCATAATATGCATTTCGTCAGGGTCGATGGAAATACCGATAACATCCCCAACTTCACTTTTTTCTGTTGTCTGAATCATCCATTTGAAATTGTCAATATCAACGATAATTTCATAATGAACACCTTTGAAGGTAACAGATGTAACAGTACCCTGCAACATTCCGTTTTCAGGTGCAACAACATCAATATCCTCAGGACGAATAACAACGTCAACAGGCTCATTATGTTTAAAGCCTTTATCAACACACTGGAATTTAATTCCGTTAAACTCAACAGTAAAGTCTTCCTTCATAACACCGTCCAGAATATTACTTTCACCGATAAAATCGGCAACAAAGGCGTTTTTGGGCTCGTTGTAAATATCAAGTGGTGTACCGATTTGCTGAATAACGCCACCATTCATAACAACAACTGTATCTGACATTGAAAGTGCTTCTTCCTGGTCGTGAGTAACATAGATAAATGTAATACCCAATTTCTGCTGAATGTTTTTAAGTTCAATCTGCATATCCTTACGGAGTTTAAGGTCCAAAGCACCCAAAGGCTCGTCAAGAAGCACAACTCGAGGATTTACAGCCAAGGCACGAGCAATAGCAACACGCTGTTGCTGACCACCTGAAAGTGAATCAATTTTTCTTGGTCCGAAACCTTTTAAATTCACAAGAGCAAGCATTTCGCTTACTTTTTCTTTAATATCCTTTTCCTTCCACTTTTTAAGACGAAGTCCGAATGCGATATTCTCATACACATTCAAATGTGGGAAAAGGGCATAACGCTGAAAAATGGTGTTAACCTGACGTTTATATGCAGGAACACCATTGATATTTTTTCCTTCGAAAATAACATCGCCACTATCCTGCTGTAAAAAACCCGCAATAATACGAAGGGTTGTAGTCTTGCCACACCCTGACGGGCCGAGAAAGGTGATAAACTCACCGTCACGGATATAAAGGTTAATGTTATCAAGAATCTTATGGTCGTCAAAACTGACGCTGATATTTTTGAGGTCGATAATAACTGGATTGTTTTTCAATTATGCAGCCCCTTTCCAACCGATAGATATAGTTGGGATTTGACGAAAAAATGCACTTCCGCCCCACCCTAATTGGTATGAGTTAAATATAATCTTTATTCACAAAAAAGTCAATAATTTTTACAAATTTCGACTTAAATTTTTTACTGTTTTCCTACCACAATTTTACTAAGTTTGTCAGGGTGACGAGTTGTAATATTATCAGGCTCAAAACCTATGATTTTCCACATATTATATTCCTTATCCACCGTCCAGATTGACACTAAAAGTCCGTTTTCTTGGAAAGTTTTTACAAGCTCTTTTGTAGCACCTTTATAGTTAAAATTGATGCCGATTGCCCCTGCGTTTTTCACCTTTTCAACAAGGGACAGAATATAATCAGGGTTATCTGCCTTACTTTTGTCAACGTCAACATTAAGGTAGTATTCTACCTGTGGACTATCCTTTTTTACAAACTCAACAAAATCATCCTTTACACCTGTGTAAAAAATCCTGTCCTCTATTCCGTATTTTACTGCCAAAGGGTAAACTTTTCCTAAATCGTCACAGGTTTTGATGTCAACATTGACCTTGACATCATCAAATTTTGAAACATACTCAAAGGCTTCTGCCAAAGTCACTTCTCCACCAACGGGCTCATCGTGGGAAAGCACAGGTGCACCATCCTTTGTGAAATACAAATCGAACTCCACTACCGTTGCACCATTTTCTATCCCCTTTTTAATTGATTCAAGAGAATTTTCTTTTGTATCCATACACCCCGTGTGGGCAGTTATTGTAAATCCCTGTGGCAGTTTTATTTCGGCATTTTTATATTCATTAAGTTTCATTGTTCTCACTCCAAAAAATACTCCTGTACCTAAAATTGCTGTTGAAAGAGCAACTACAATTACAATTTTCATCTTCTTCATTTTTACACCACCTAAATTATATACATACATTTTAATATCCTTTGTTATATAAATCAAGTTGATTTTGATTTTGTTATATGATAAAATTCTTCTGTAAAGGTTCGGTATCTCGGGGAATCAGGTGAAAAGCCTGAACGAGCCCGTCGCCGTAAGCAGAAATGATATTTTCACTTACTGCCGCAAAGTAAGACAAGCCATTGAGTATTAACTTGAGAAGGCGAAAACATCAAAATTCTGCAAGTCGGAATACCCGATACTGAAATTTTCTCTGTTGCGACAGCCAATATATTGAAAAGCCTTTGCAAAAATAGAATATTCTCAAAAGGAGAGAAACAGTATGAAAGAAATTTTTAAAATCAATTTCCGTTCTGTTCTTTCATTGGTACTTGTTGCGGCCATGGTACTTATGTTTGCAGCGTGCGGACAAAATCCAAATGAAGGTACAACCGAACCTTCAACAAACCAACAGGAAGTTCAGGAGAAATCATTCGCCTTCCAAGTTGTTGAACTTGACGGCACAAAAAAAGAGTTCACCGTGAAATACGACAACGAAAATTCCGTTGGTGAAGCCCTTGTCAATGAAGGTCTAATTTCAGGCAGTGACAGCCAATACGGTCTTATGGTTGACACAGTTAACGGTCAGAAATACACTCATGATGACGACAAGGTGTACTGGGCATTCTACATTGACGGTGAATATGCTATGACAGGCGTTGATTTGACTACTATTGAAGATGGTAAAATTTACTGCTTCAAGGCTGAGAAAGCATAATGAGAAGCTATAAACTTCAGCGTTTAGCTGACCTGATTATCTTCGCCATGCTTGGTGTCATAATGTTTATATCCAAATATCTGACGGAAGTTATTCCCAATGTGCATTTTCTTGGAATGTTAACCATGACTTACACCATTGTCTATCGTAAGAAAGCACTTATTCCACTTTATGTTTTTGTAATGCTTATGGGGATTTTCAACGGATTCAGTCTTTGGTGGATTCCGTATCTTTACATCTGGACAATTCTTTGGGGAATTACAATGCTTCTACCAAAGAATATGAGCAAAAAGGTTGCAATTCCTGTCTATGCAGTAGTTTGTGCCTTACATGGTCTGGCTTACGGCACACTTTATGCTCCTGCACAGGCAATTATGTTTGGATACGACTTTAAAACAATGCTTGTCTGGATTGGCTCGGGATTGTATTTTGATATTTTACATTGTATCGGCAACCTTGCATTGGGATTTTTAATTATACCACTTTCCGATGCATTAAAAAAATTCCACAAAACAGCGAGAAAAGATAATTGAATAGAATTACACACAAAAAGCAGAGAAGACGTAAAAATCTTCTCTGCTGATTTTTTATTTAATCGGCTTTAAGCTTTTATCTAATAATCCGTTAATCTCTGCTATGGCTGTACCGTAGTTTGTGATGGGCACGTCATTTTCTTCGCAGAAACGACGACGATACTGCATTTCTCTTTCGGTCAGCATACATCCACCACAATGAATAACAAGGGAAATGCCACTTAAATCTTCGGGGAAGTCCTTGCCCGATGTAAACTTGAATTGAAGCTCTTTTCCCGAATAGTCTTTTAACCATTTTGGAAGTTTCTGTGTACCGATATCACCACATTGACGGTGGTGGGTGCAACCTTCGGAAATAAGAACAACATCTCCCTCTTGGAGCGTTTTCATTCTCTCTGCACCTTTAATAGCACTTTCAAGGCTACCTTTATATCTCGCCATAAGAATAGAAAAGGATGTAAGTGGAATATCCCCTACGATTTTTGATACAAAACCAAAGGCTTGAGAATCTGTTATAACCATTCTTGGCTTTTCTTTAAGTGCATTAAGTGTGGTTTCCAATTCCGTTTCCCTTGTAACAACAGGAATTGCACCCACATCAAGAATATCACGAATTGTCATTTGTTGTGGTAAAATCAGTCTTCCCTTTGGTGCTGCTGAATCAATAGGTGTTACAAGTACTACTATATCCCCTTTATTGAGCAAATCACCAACAACTTGTTTTTTCTCATTCTGCACCTTTACCGCTTGTGCAATTTTTTCTTTTAACTCGTTGATATTTGTTCCGTTTTTTGCACTTACGAGAATCGTATTATCGTCCAAAACAACATTCTCTTCAAACAAATCAGACTTATTGTACACCACAACATAAGGAATTTTTTTCTGTGCAAAAAGAGAAAGCATTTCACGGTCAAAGCTTTGCAAACCCAATGTAGCATCCACAACAAGCACAGCAATATCAATGTAATTAAGCACTTGCTTTGTCTTTTTTACTCGCAGGAGGCCAAGGTCACCCTCATCATCAATACCGGGTGTGTCAATGATTACAACTGGGCCTAACGGCAACAATTCCATAGCTTTTTTTACAGGGTCAGTTGTTGTTCCTTTCACATTGGAAACCAATGACATTTCCTGACCTGTTACAGCATTTACCACACTCGATTTACCTGCATTTCGCAAACCGAAAAAGCCGATATGTAATCTTTCTGCTGATACAACATCATTCAAACTCATAAAATCACCTTAAAATCTGAAATCACGACGATTTGATGCTTTAATATCTTCAACATTCTGAATTGCAATAGCTCTCGCCTTTGGATTAGGTACTTTCTGCAATTCCTTTTCAATAAGTTCAAAGCCGATTTTCTTTGTTTCTTCACTTGCATAGTCCACAAGATACTCTGTAAGTGTCATCAAAGCATTTGGATGGCAACAATTCTGAATCTGTCCGTTTTTGCAGAGTGCCATAAATCTGTCACCGGTTCTGCCTTCTCGATAACAAGCAGTACAGAAAGACGGAATATGTCCCATATCCATAAGCCAACGAACAACCTCGTCAAGTGTTCTCTGGTCAGAAACATCAAACTGTTCTGAATCATGTGGTCTTTCCTCTTCTGTATAACCACCAACGGATGTACGGGATGCACCGCTGATTTGTGAAATACCCATATTAAGTGCTCTGCCACGAACTTCCTCTGACTCTCTTGTGGAGATAATCATACCTGTATATGGTACTGCAATACGAATACAAGCAATAATCTTTTCAAACATTTCGTCCGAAATTGAGTTATCAAAAGCTGTTGGGTCAATGTCGTCTGCTTTTTTGATTCTTGGAACGCTAATTGTGTGAGGGCCAACGCCGTGTACTGCCTCAAGGTGTTCAGCGTGCATCATAAGACCTACAAATTCATATTTATACAGTTCAAGTCCGAAAAGCACACCTAAACCAACGTCGTCAATTCCACCTTCCATAGCCCTGTCCATAGCCTCTGTGTGATAAGCATAGTTATGCTTTGGTCCTGTCGGATGAAGTTTCTCGTAGCTTTCTTTATGGTATGTTTCTTGGAAAAGAATATATGTGCCGATTCCCGCATCCTTGAGTTTTCTGTAATTTTCAACTGTTGTTGCTGCGATATTTACATTAACTCGACGGATTGCACCATTCTTGTGTTTGATACTGTAAATTGTATCAATACATTCAAGGATGTATTCGATTGGGTTGTTTACGGGGTCTTCACCTGCTTCAATAGCAAGACGTTTATGTCCCATATCCTGTAAAGCAATTACTTCCTGACGTACCTCTTCCTGTGTAAGCTTTTTACGGCAGATATTCTTATTCTGATAGTGATAAGGACAGTAAACACAACCGTTTACACAATAGTTTGAAAGGTAAAGTGGTGCAAACATTACAATACGATTACCATAGAATGCAAGTTTGATTTCCTCTGCAAGTTTAAATAACTTTTCATTCATATCAGGAAGGTCACAAAGAAGCAAAACTGCTGCCTCACGGTGGGAAAGTCCTGCACAAATTGTACCTTCTTCCGTCTTTTTGGGCCTTGCCTTTTCTAAAATTTCTTCAACTAATTCTCTGTTATGCTTATTCTGCTCAGCATATTCGAGAGTTGCAAGTATTTCTTCATTACTGATAAATTCTTCAGCTTTTAATGATTTTGGATTATATGCCATATTTATTTCTCCTTTATGTCGCCTCTATCAGTTACTATTTCATAACCGATATTTTTCATACTGTTTTTAAGATTTTCAATTTCTTGTGCAGATTCGTTTCCGCTGATTAACTTGTTGTTATAAAGTTCATATTTACTACGAACGCTCCGTGGTGAAAGATTGGGCATTATTACATTTGCACCACATAAAACGCCTTTTTCTCGTCCACCCTGCTCTGCTGTGCCTAATGCAGTTGTGGCAGGAAGTAAGATGCTAGGTTTTATAAGCCTTATTATTGAAAGTAAGAAACAAGTCAAATCCACGTCCCCCGACGGATAGTCTTTAAACTGGGTTGCCTTGTGTGGTATAAACGGACCTATTCCACACATCTCAGGTGAAAATTCTTCAATGAATTTCAAGTCCTTGGCAAGGTTTTCCGTTGTTTGATAGGGTGAACCTACCATAAACCCACAGCCTGTTTGAAAGCCTATTTCCTTTAACTTTTTAAGACATTCCATTCGGGTTTTATAACTCATTTTTTGTGGATGTAGTTTCTTATAATGTTCTTCATCTGCAGTTTCGTGACGGAGAAGATATCTGTCAGCCCCTGCATTATATAACCTTTGATAACTTTCGAAACTTCTTTCTCCTAATGAAAGTGTTACTGCACAATCAGGATATTTCTCCTTGATTTCACCGATAATTTCAACAAGCAAATCGTCAGTAAAACTCAAATCTTCCCCACCTTGCATTACAAAGGTACGGAATCCAAGGGAATAACCCTCATCACAACAAGAAAGTATCTCATCCTTTGTAAGACGATATCTGTCACACCCCTTGTTAGATGCCCTTATGCCACAATAAAGACAGTCATTTTTACAGATATTGCTGATTTCAATAAGTCCACGGATAAAAACGGTGTTACCGTAAATCTCCTGACGTTTTTTTACTGCTTCGGCTTTCAAAAAATCTGCAATTTCCTGATTTCTGTTATCTATCAAATATTTATACTCTCCTATTTCAAGAGAGCCTGACATAGCTAATTTTTTCCCTATTTTTAATAATTTCTCATTCATTTGTAATCACATTTGAGTAAGCAGTCTTAACGCTGATACCATCTATTTTCCCGATTTTTCCCGACATAGCAGAAATTACATCTTGTGGTGCATCAACTGCAATACTTACTATATTCACATTCTTTTTTCTGTATGGAATCCCCATTCTACCCACAATGTATTCACCGTAATCGTGCAAAATCCCATTGAGCAGTTCAACGGATTCCATTTTTTCAACAATTATTCCCATAACTGCAATACGAGTTTCCATAATATCACCTCTAAAAAATACAAAAAGGTACAATATCCCCCGAAGATATTGTACCGATAATTTTAGTGTAGTATTTTAATTTATACATTACACCTTTCATCCGGAAGCTGTTAGCATCTTCATGTCAGGATAGTAATATTTTAACATATTTTTTTATTACTGTAAAGAAAAAATTCTTTATATCAGTTGTTATTATTGCATTATTTCTCTTGTTTTGGTATCATTTTATTATACTACATTAGGTTGGTGACAGTATGATAAAAATTATCAGTTTGATTTTAAGCTTTATTACCGTTATGTCAATGACTTTGGAAGGACTCCCCTATTTTTTCCGTCCTACCTTGGAAGTTGATGCATCCTCTTACCTTGGTGAGGTTTCGAATAGAGCATCGGGTTATCTTTACGGTGTTGCAGAAAATGGTGTGCCGGACAGTGCAGTTGTAGAAAGCATTGATGTGGGCAGTATCTCTCAAAAGGTTATTGACGGACTTCAACACCCAATCGGTGACGTTGACCACGTTGCACCTGTGCTTGATAAATGCGAATATATTACTGTTTATATGCAGGACTGTTTTGACACTTGGTATTACTGTCATCAGGAAATTATGGATATTCGTGCAACCGACAATTACGACAGTATGGCTTTTGTTCGTGAAAGATTTTTGCCACAAGTTAAGGAAGCTGTTGAAAAATTAGTTGAAACAGACTATGCTGACCGTCTTGTTTATTGCCTTTATAACGAAACTGATAATGCAGTTTGGTTTGGTACTCCTTCCCCTGACGGAACCTGGCTTATGTACGATGATGACGCAAAATTCCGTTTTTATGAGGCTTGGAAGGAAACATATAACCTTGTTCGTTCCATTGACCCCGACGCAGTAATCGGTGGTCCGGGATATTGTGATTTTGACCTTTATGAATTAGAACATTTCCTTACATATTGTCAACAAAATAACTGTATGCCCGACATTATGATTTATCACGAGCTTGGAGAATTTTCATCATATTATTGGCAGGACCATGTTGATGAATACCGTGAGCTTGAAATTGAAATGGGAATTTCTGAATTGCCAATTATCGTTACAGAATATGGCACAATGTATGAATGTGGTGCACCTGCTGATATGGTAAAATACATTTCTGCCATTGAGTATTCAGGGGTATGGGCAAATGCAGCATATTGGAGACTCGCAAACAATTTAAATGACACAGTTGCCGACAATAATAGCCCCAACTCAAACTGGTGGCTTTTCCGTTGGTATGCCGATATGGAGGGTTATCTTCTTGACTCAAAGATTATTGACATAACCCACGCCGACTTTGCAAATGCCATTAAATATGGTTATGACCGATTCCACTATAAATATTTTAACGGTTTTTCTTCAATAAATACGGATAAAAACGAGATTTCTATTATCTGTGGTGGCTCGGACTATGACAGTTATATAAGTCTTAAAAAACTTAACAAAACGAATCTCGGCAAAAAGGTTAATGTTAAAATTGAAAGTGTTTGCTTTGAGGGACTTAGTGGTATTGTAAATACACCAACTGTAGTTGCAGAATATACTGACAGAGTTTCTTTGGGTAAACTTCGCGTTGACATAGAAAATCCCGACCCAACTGCAGTTTATCACATCACAATTACCCCTGCCGAAGACGGTAAAGAAGACTTCTATAACGATAATCTTCCAAGTCGTTACGAATTCGAATACGGAACTCGTCAAGGTGGCACATACACCTATGATAGTGCTTATGCCACAACAGGCGATGTCTGGGGTATGGTTGGTGGTCTTGAAAATGTTGGTGATAGCGTAACTGTTAATTTCACCGTTGACAAAGACGATTATTATGATTTATCCGTAATCTTCGGCAACTCAAATGATGGTAATAAACCGTCCGACCGAGTTGATACAAGGACAATTATGACACTTGACGGTGTGACAAGTGATGTTTATTTCCCAAATACAATCAAGAGTGAATATACGGATAAAATGACCTTTGTACGTTATCTTACAAAGGGTGAACACAGCATTACTTTTGCTCACGGTGATGGCACATTTGTCCTTGACAGTATGCTTGTGCGACGTCACGAGGATGCAAATGAAATTGCTCTTTTACATGATTCTGACCGTACAAATGAAAACACAAAATCCTTCCTTGCAGTTGCTCCATATGACGGATTTTATAATATGACAACAAACGTTTCTGCAAACTTCAAGGTTGATGGTGCATCTGCTTACACCGACGGTGATAGTATTGTTTATTTAAGAAAAGGTCTCAACTACATTAATTTTGAATCAACAAGCTCTGTTGAATGTACAATCAAGGTTACTGATGAAAAGAATTTCAATGTGGATGTATCTGCAAATAATATGACACTTTCCGATGGTGCAACCCTTGTTAATGGGCATATTGAAAACATCTCTTGTAATGGTGGTTCAGCAAGTTTTAAAGTGAATGTACCGAAAGACGGAAATTACAGATTAACTATTTCCTACTCAAACAACGATGAGGGTGGCGTTCACAGCTACAATGTTGACCTTATTGAACGCTATGTTACTGTTGATGTAAATGGCGAAAAACAAAATGTATGGTGCAGAAACACATACAGCTGGGACACAGTAAAAACCGTTACAATGAATGTGGAACTAAAAATGGGTGAAAACACTATCGTCTTCACAAATGATGGTTCGGTTAAATTTAATAACAAGGACACCTATGCTCCATATATTTTCTCTGTAACAGTTAACGAGATTTGCAAATAGTATTTCAGACACAAAAAAGACCAGTCTTTCGACTGGTCTTTTTCATTGGTTAAATTAGAATAATTTTTCAGGGTCAACTTCGTATTTGTCAGTTGCAATCTTGATTAAGTCAATCAATGCAAGAATTCCACCTAAACCACAACAGAAGGTTGCAACGATTTTCACAATACCCTTCTTTGTTTCGCCCATCATGAAGTTATGTACACCGAAGCCACCGATAAAGAAGCAAATAAGAATCATCACTAATTTATCCTGACCTGCTAATGGTTTTACATTTTTAACTGCAACTCCACAGCTCATGCAAACCTCAGCACCTGGCTGAACCGGGTTACCACAATTTGCACAGAATGTTGTGCCATCACCTGCTTTAACACCACAGTTCAAGCAAATAGCCTGATTTTCACCTATTGGTTGTCCACAATTTTTACAAAACATTTTTATATCCCCCAATACAAAAGTTTATAAATAAATTATACTATCACAAAAAAATGTTGTCAATAGCAGTTATTTCCTTACCCCACAAGATTCAGCACCCAATTTACGATAAATCCAACTAAAATCAGAGTTAACAGTCCTATATTAATTACTTTATTTTTAAATAATTTCCCGTCAAAAAGTACATATAACCCAAGAATTGGCAAAGACCAAAACATTCTGTGATGCTGAAAAGCTGAAATAAAATCGAGCCTTAATGCAGAAATCAAAGCCCTTGTCATTCCACATCCCAAACATTCATATCCCGTAGCCCATAGGAATACGCAAGGGATTTGCAGCAGTCTTCCTACTGCCATCCCAATAACAACTGCAATTCCTATTAGAATTTTTTCCTTTAAGTGTTTAATCTTTATCATAATAACTTCCACTCACATCTATGATATTTAAATTATATCATACTGATAAAAGCGCTTCAAGTAACTATTTCTTGACAATCTCTCCCTGTTACTGTTATCATAATAGATATAAAAACGAGGTGATATTATGTTATCTAAAATCATAAGAGTGCTTGTTGCGATACTTATGCTAATTTCCCCTAACCTTCCCCAGAAATTAAGCCTACCTGCAATTCCAAAGGGTCAGGATTTAGAGCTTGATTCAAGATTTGAGTTGGTTTGGTCCGATGAGTTTGATGGCGACAAGCTTGACACAACAAAATGGTATTATCCTTGGTGGGAAACCGAAAGAAAAGGTGGTTTCTGGCACGAGGATATGGTCTCGGTAAAAGACGGAAATCTTGTTATTACAACTGCCTATTTTGAGGAGCCATTGGAAAACTATTATTATGATAAATGGCACGACAAAATCAACTTTGACGATTACAAGGAGGGTTGGTACACAGGCTGTATAGAAACTCGAGGTAAATACGAGTTTTGTTACGGATACTTTGAATGTAGATGTATCCTTCCTAAATCAACAGGTATGTGGTCGGCATTCTGGATGATGAATGACGGTGTTTCAAATGTTGACGGAAGTGGTCAAGATGGTACGGAAGTTGATATTTTTGAATCAATGTACTACAAAGATGTATGGTGGGGTGCAGGAGATGCAGTTGTAAGTGGTATCCACTACGACGGCTATGGTGCTGACCACAAGGGCGACAGTATCGGCAAATGGTTTGCAAATAATCCTTATGAAGAATTCAACACCTATGGTCTTGAATGGAACGAAAACGAATATATTTTCTATATAAACGGTGTTGAAACAGGCAGACTCTCAGCAGGTGGCGTTAGTCAGAATCCTGAATATCTCATTCTTTCATGTGAGGTTGCAGGTGCAAACGGTATTGCAGATGCAGACCGTAACGGTACCGGAGAAATAAGTATGGAACCCGGTGACACAGCAGAGTTCATTGTTGACTATGTAAGGGTTTACGAATACAAATAAGAAAAGGGTGGTATTTACCACCCTTTTCTTTTATCTGTTCAGAAGAAATATTGCAAAGTTCAAATATCCTGCAAAGGTTACCCACAAGAGATACGGAATCAGTAATTTCCCTGAATTCTTATTGATTTTATAAAAGAAATAAATGTTTGCAATAATACTTATCCATAAGAAAACCAACCAGACAAATGCAAACAAAAATGCTCTTGCGTTAAAGAAGATTAACGACCAGAAAAAATTAAAGAAAAGTTGAACTCCAAAGGATATTATCGCATTTCTTTTATCTTCCCTTGTTTTTGTGACAACTACAAGATATAAAGCAACGCCCATCAACACATAAAGTATTGTCCACACTACCGGGAAAAGCCAACTTGGTGGTGCTAATGCAGGCTGGTTTATTTCGCTGTATAAGTCCATATTCCCCGATGTAAGCAGTGCAGAAAGCCCACCTACTGCCAATGGAATTGCTATGCAAATCAACAGTTTTTTCCACTCAATTCTCAATTTCATCACCCCTCATCATAATTTATGACAAAGTGAAGTTCTATATTCCTTGTGCTATAAAAACTGTCTCATCTGAATTGTCAAATCTTCTTCAAGATTAATAAGTCTTTTACAGATATCTTTTGATTTCTCATCAGCTGCAGCATATTGATTAAGGTACATATTAAGAGATTTAACACCCATATTGCAACCATCCGTAATCAAATCTGCAATAGTGTGGTCGGACTCGTTAATTACAAGCTTTACATTTGTTTTCATCCAGGACATACCCTTTGCCATTGGATTTGGCTCTTTTCCGTCGTCGTGGTAGTCGTCAAGTAACTCCTGCAAATCCTTATCAAGTTTACAATGCTCTTGTCGGTTATCAGCAAGAATTTTTCTGAGTTTTTCAGATTTTACATATTTCATCACATCATCAATAGATGCAACCCCCATTTTAACCCCCGCATCACATTCCCTGAGTAATTTTATTGTATCTTGTTCAATCATAAACAATCCCCTTTCTTTTCTAATAGTATAAGCAGAAAAAACGGGAATATTATACAAAAAGACGGGTTATTGAAAACCCGTCTTTACTTATTTAAAATTCTCCGTGATATGGTACGAGCAATCTCGCAACAGAGTTTGCTATAAGTACTGTGGAATTATAGAGCGACTTAACATCACAATTCTTGAACGTATCCGCTGTTGTATGTATAAGCTTTGGTGTTGCAAGGTTTTTATCTGCACCATTACTTCTTGAGGAGTCTATAACTCTCCATGAGAAAGACATAGCAGTCATTCCTGCCTTACGGAAAGGCATAATATCATTATGTCCTGCACGAACTGCAGAGTAATATGCGTATTCCCCGAGATTTCCAAGTGCCGCCTTTGCCTCGTCAACTGCTTGTGTGCCTATATTTGGTTTTGCGGCAGGTGCAGTATATTGACTATTTGACTGTGGCTCTGTACTGATTGCAATACAATATTTACCCGTAGAGTCATAAGAACTGTTTGGCTTTGCAGTCATATCCATATTATAGACCATTTTGTGCCTTGCTTTTTCTGCTGCTGACAAAGAGTTTACATAATTTTTTGCACCGTAATAGCCCTGTTCTTCACCTGCAGTGAACAAAAATCTTAACTCTACACCATAATCATTTTGGCTTTGTTTAAAGATTTTTGCAAGTTGTAACAATGTTGTAACACCCGAAGAATTATCAACAGCACCACTTGTGTTACTTACTGTATCGTAATGCGTAACAATAAGAATTATATCTGCATTACTCTTTGATGTAGGAATAGTCGCCATAACGTTTCTACCAACTACATCACCATAATTAAAGTCAATTTTCTTGCAGGTTGAGGAACTAAAACCATAAGAAATCAAACGATTATAAAGTAATTCCCCTGCCTTATTCTGTGAAGAATTCCACCAATTTCTGATACCGATATCATTGACTAACCATTTAAGATTATCTTCAAGGTCAGTATATGAAACCTTATCGGAGAAGGATGCAATCCATTTTTGTTTAAGTTCTTCCTGTGTGGGTAAATCCTGTGGTGGTTGCTTTGGTTTCTCCGTTGGCAGAACCAACTGAGTTGCTCCCGCCGCTGCCTTGAGAATCATACGTGCATCTATAGCAGAGATTTTACCATCATCAATATAATCTGCGTAGTAGTATTCTTCTTCTGTTGGTGTTTTCATTCCGGCTGCAAACATTAATGCTAAGCGAGCATCCATTGCTGTTACACTACCGCTTTTGTTAACATCACCTAAATAATAAACCTGATTTTCAGTTTCTTCAGCGTATGCAAATAAAGACAAACTTTGAGTTGAAAATAACAACGCCAACGCCATTAAAATTGAAAATATTGCCTTAAAATGCTTCATATTTTAAAAAACTCCCATGAGGTATTTGATTAACAATAAAAATTATCACACCAAAATATTATAAACATTTTGAACCTACAAGTCAATAATTAACTATTATTATCCTATATAATTTTTATATTTTTCATACAGTTCAACACTGTTTGGATGTCCTGCGAAGGCTTTGGAATCATTGGCATTCATAAGTCCCAAATACTGGTAACCGAGAATCTTGTCAACATAAGGAGCAACATTTTCTATCTGCTTTTTAATTCGTTCAATAGGTGCAGGAATCAATGCACTCTTATAAACTAACCCTTCAAAATCAAAGAGTTCAATATCAGCCCACAATTCCGACCTACCTGCTTTGTCGTGTGCAATTCTCAATTTTTCAAAAAGTCGTTTTGTATGGTCAACCTTTGTCTTTTTAACACCCACCTCGTCCTGATATGCAATAAAATCCACATCAAGCTCAGTCAGTTGACGAATAAACTTATTGTTTGCCCTTACAAGGTTTGTACCATAGGGTGCAATAAGCGTTTTTTTGTCAGGTGTAAGTTCATGGCATCGAGCAGAGCAGAGATTAACATATTTCAAAAAATCCTTTGAATATCTTAAGATTATGCAGGTTTCATCGGGAAAATACCAACCATAGAAGCTTTTATGATGACCATAGAGTACCGTCAATTCTTCCATAGCTTTGAAGGAACGGTCAATAACCTCTTTACTTGTTATATTATAGTTTGCCTTTCGCCAATCACCATAAAATCCGTTACCTAAAAACACCTTAACTCCACAAACATCCGCTTCACAAAGCAACTCTTCAATAGGGTCAGCACAAGGAATATCTGCAAAAGGGAAAATTGAAGATTTAAAATAGCATTTCTCGTAAAGTGCTGTCGCCATAACAACAATATATTCCATTCCTATTGAGGAAATCTCTCGCACCTTTTGTCTCCATTGTTTTGCAGTGAATTGCTCAAGTGCAGGATTCCAATATTTGCCCTCAGGAATATTATGATGCAGAAACTCAAAAAATGTTCCATTAATTTTTCTGTTCATTTTTCAACCTCGCTCTACCATTTTGAACAAATTATACCACATATTAAAACCCAAAAACAACTATATTAATGCCATGTCTATCCACACATTTTTCGCTTTTCTTACAAGGATAATCCCCTTGATTATTAATAACAAAAATGCTACAACCACAGCATAGGCATATCTCATTAAAGCAAGAAAAATCACCATTATAATACTGATTATCATTGATGCTCCTGTCAGAACTTTATTTCCCTTTTCAAAGCTCATTCTTGTTAACATAATTTTCAAGACACCTAATACAACAAGGGAAACCACTCCTACCCAACAGAAAACTCTATTGAAATATGTTGCTTGTGTGTAGTTCAAAAGGTTTACAGAATACACAAAACCATCAACCGTGTTTGGATATAAGGGTAGAATAATAAGTATTAGATAAAACAAATCCACAGCACCAATTAACATATCGCACATACTTCGCATATTAAATTTATTTTCCTTCTCTGCAATAGAAAGTAGTTTTTCACTTGATAATAATTCATCTATTGAAACGGAAAAGAACCTTGAAATCTCCTTTAATGAATCAATGCTTGGGTATCCCCTACCCGATTCCCATTTTGAAACAGCAGTACGTGATACATATAAAGCCTCTGCCAGTTCTTCTTGGGTAAGACCTTTTTTCTTTCTTAAATCCTGAAGCTTTTCGCCGAATTCCATAACACAATCCCCTTGTAAATATAAAATAAACCTGCACTCAAAAGAATTGAGCCAACGATATCAGTTATCCAATGAACACCTGAAATCAATCTGCCTACAACCATAAACACAGAAAAACCAACCGTAAAAATAGTGATAATCTTCTTTACTGCAATACTTTTCAACCTTATGTTTGCCTGAAACACAAGAGTTGGCATTACTCCCAACACAAGTAGTGTTGTCGATGATGGATATGATGCCTCCATAAAACCGTTTATAAAAATCGGTCTATAATTTATAGGAATCATTTCAAATATGAGATAACAAAATATTACTACAATATAATATATCCCCAAAGCACGAATGTCAAAATCAACCTTAAACAACTTTCGACTTTTTATCCATTGAACAAGCCCCACAAATCCAAAAATCATACCCACACATATAGGAACAAGCCCCAACCAGTCAGTAATAGTATAGAGCGTCATATTCACACCTGTCAACCCGTGAAACCATGTATTAAATGTTGCAAAACCTATGTCCGTTCCATTTAATCCCACAGATTGAACATCTACTGTTTGAATTAACCAAGTCCAAATAGAAGATGCACCAACAAGTGCAAAACCCATTAACAGCAATTTCTTTCCATTTTTATTCATATACATTTACTCCTTTTCAGCCATTTATTGACTCAAGAGTAACAGAATATATATTTATTATAAAGAATTTCATAGTAACATGCACGACACTCTTCGTGTCATAAGAAAAAATAGTGGCACTTCAGCATTGAAGTACCACTAAACCTTTATAATTCATTGTCAAATTATTCTAATCTTTTTCGCAAGTTGCTCGCCATCAAAGAAAATATACATATGACTTGTTTCATCATACTTAACTTCTATTTTATGCCCATTCACAACAGCAGTGAGTGTGTGTGGAAATTCAACTAATGCTTCATACTCATCATAAACCATTCCATTAACAACAAGCTCATTAGTCTTTTTTACTCTACGATATACGATATGATATCCTGGGGTCTCAGCTTCAAGCAGAATTCTTTCCTTAACCTCGCTATCAGCCATACGAAGAACATCTGAATTTCCTTGAGTTTGTTCAAAGTAAGGCTGTTCTTCACCCTCTGTCATTACAATTTCCATAGCTTCTTCAGGCAAGTTTTTAAGTTTGTTATAATTAACTATACCATTAACAAGAGAAACAATAACCCAAATATGGAAAACAATATCCACAATCAAGTCAGCACTGATTCCGGCAATCGCAAACATAGCAAGTGTATCAATTACGAATAACACCAAAGCAGCAATCAACCAACCGACTTTTTTCTTTTTGGCAAGAAACCAACAAAGAAGATAAAAAAGTAAGATAGCAATAGCGATTGCAAAGGTAATTATGAGAGTCGATTTATCAGAAAAAACCATTTCAGACATATCGTAATAATATTCTTCAGGGTACATACCACAAAAATACATACCATAATCAGCAAGAAAATAAGGAATAAACGCTGAAAATAAAAAATATGTATTGGAATTAACGGCAAGTAACACAACATTTACGAAACTGAAAACAACAACAAGAAGAATATTCATAATACTGCTGTTGTATTTCGATTCAAAAATTTCCCGTTGTGTCCCCTCTTTTACCTTGGAACTATTAAAAAAATTAGCCATATCCAGAGCTCCTTTTCTACATCCTTATCTTTAATATATATTACCCTATTGCTTTTGTCAAGTTCACTACAGTAATGCATATATTATACTCAATCTTTGAGTTATTGTCAATACTCAAAGTTAGAGTATTGTATTATTTCATTGAGGTGATAACTTTGGATTATCTTGATAAATTAATTGCATTAAGAATTGATAATGATTTGACGCAAAGTACCGTTGGCAAAGCTATTAACAAGTCACAGCAGGGATATGACCATATCGAAAAAAGAAGAGCAAAACTCACTATTGAAGATTTCAAAAAACTTTGTGAATTCTATAAGGTGAGTGCAGATGAGCTGTTAGAAATAAAATAAATTTTTCCTAATTGGTTAAAATCTAATTAAAAAAAGTAAACAAAAAAGACATCCTTTTGGATGTCTTCTTTGTTTGGCTCCCCCAGTTGGACTCGAACCAACGACCCTGCGGTTAACAGCCGCATGCTCTACCGACTGAGCTATAGAGGAATATTTATGTCGGCATTACCTATTTTCCCGGGCCGCTTCCAGCCAAGTATCTTCGGCGCAAATGAGCTTAACTACCGTGTTCGGGATGGGAACGGGTGGACCCTCATTGCAATCAACACCGACTATGAATTGACCTTTCAAGCCAATTATTTGTATATATAAATTACCTTATTAGTCATATGGTGACCCGTACGAGATTCGAACTCGTGTTGCCGGCG
>JAFYSE010000027.1 GCA_017546665.1 Clostridia bacterium
GACATCAAAGCATCATCAATCTTTGAAATTTCTTTACCGCCTGCCATAGCCATATCAGGTTTACCGCCACCTGAGCCACCTGCTACCTTTGCAACTTCACGGACAATGTTACCTGCGTGAGCACCCATAGCGATTGCATCTTTACCACAAGCACAAGCAAATGAGCAAGTGCCCTTTTCTGCGTTTGAGCCCGCAATAACTGCAACTGTATTTGGTGCACTATCTCTTGCAGTTTCTGCCATAGAGCGAAGTCCGTTAGCATCAAGCTCACCGCCATAATAAACAACGAGTTGAACACCATTAACATCTACTGCGCCTGCCATAATACCTGCAGTTTTGAATGAGTTGATTTCTGCTTTAAGTGTTGCAATTTCTTTTTCTTTTGCTTTAAGGTCGTTTGCAATTGCAACTGCTTTTTGTGGAAGTGCAGAAACATTACCAACCTTGAAGCATTCTGCTGTAGCAAAAAGAAGATTATTCTTTTCTTCAATATATTTAAGAACATTTTTGCCTGTTACTGCCTGAATTCTACGAACACCTGCTGCAACTGAAGATTCATTTACAATCTTGAAAAGACCAATTTTGCCAGTATTGTCAACGTGAGTACCACCGCAAAGTTCTGTTGAGAAGTCACCTGCTTTTACAACACGGACAACATCGCCATATTTTTCACCGAAGAGGGCCATAGCACCCATTGCCTTTGCTTCATCAATAGGCATTTCCTTAATAAGCATTTCTGTTGCATTAAGAATTTCTTCGTTAACAAGGTCTTCAACTTTTTTAAGTTCTTCACCTGTCATACCTGTAAAATGAGTAAAGTCAAAACGAACTTCGTTTGCATCCACAAGCTGACCTGCCTGCTCAACGTGAGTACCAAGCACTGTACGGAGTGCTGCCTGAAGAAGATGAGCAGATGTATGGTTTCTCATAGTTGCTTTTCTGTTTTCTTCGTTATAAGAAGAAACTGCACTGTCACCAACCTTAATTGCATCACCGTTAAGTGTACCGTGATGAAGCACAACACCATCGGCATCCTTTGTTGTGTTTACAACTTCAAATGTGCTTTCACCAATTGTGATAACGCCCTTGTCACCTGCTTGTCCGCCACTTTCTGCATAGAAAGAAGTTTTGTCAAGCACAAGAATAGCGTCACCTGACTCTACAAAATCCACTCTCTCACCATTTGAAACAAGAGCAAGAATTGTAGCATCTGTATTATTTTCTTCGTAGCCTGTGAATTCAGTTTTTGCAACATCCTTAAATGAAACGCCTGTATTTCTCCAGTCAGTTTCAGCGCCATCACGCTTAACTGATTTTGCCTTCATTCTTGCCTCTTCAACAAGAGCACGGAATTTGTCTTCATCAACTGTCATATTGTTTTCAGCTACGATTTCTTTTGTAAGGTCGATTGGGAAACCAAATGTATCCTGAAGTTTGAAAGCATCTTCACCTGAAAGAATACCATCTTTTGAGTTAGCCATCATTTCGTTAAGAAGACCAAGACCTGAGTCAATTGTCTTATAGAAGCTTTCTTCTTCCATAGCAATAACCTTCTTGATATAGTCCTGCTTTTCAACAAGGTTTGGATATGCGTTTGCATTTTCCTTAATTACTGTTTCACAAACCTCTGAAAGGAATGGTCTGTCGATACCAATAAGTCTTCCGTGACGGGCAGCGCGACGAAGGAGTCTTCTGAGCACATAGCCGCGACCTGAGTTTGATGGAAGAACACCGTCTGAAACCATAAATGTTGTACTGCGGATATGGTCAGTAATAACACGAAGTGAAATATCTTTTTTAGCATCCTTATGATATTCAATACCTGAAATATCAATGATGTGCTTCATAATATTCTGAACTGTATCAACCTCGAAAAGATTGTCAACATCCTGCATAATACAAGCAAGTCTTTCAAGACCCATACCAGTATCAATATTAGGATTTGCAAGGCGTGTATAGTTGTTGTTACCATCATTTTCAAACTGTGTGAAAACAAGGTTCCATACTTCAATAAATCTATCGCATTCGCAACCTACTTTACAGTCAGGACTGCCACAACCCTTATCTGGACCACGGTCAAAATAGATTTCTGAGCAAGGGCCACAAGGACCTGCGCCATGTTCCCAGAAGTTATCAGCCTTACCAAAACGAACCATGTGTGATGGGTCAACGCCTACTTCTTTTGTCCAGATGTCGAATGCCTCATCATCTTCAAGATAAACGCTGACATAAAGTAATTCTTCAGGGATTTCAAGAACCTTTGTAAAGAATTCCCAAGCCCATGCAGTTGCTTCGTGCTTGAAATAATCACCGAATGAGAAGTTGCCAAGCATCTCGAAATATGTTCCGTGACGTGCAGTTTTACCAACATTCTCAATATCAGGTGTGCGGATACACTTCTGGCAAGTTGTAACACGATTATGTGGCGGAGTTACTTCTCCTGTAAAATATTTTTTCATTGGTGTCATACCTGCATTGATAAGGAGAATACTCTTATCTCCTTGTGGCACAAGTGAAAAGCTTGGAAGACGCAAATGGTCTTTGCTTTCAAAGAATGCAAGGTATTTTTCTCTTAATTCGTTAAGACCTGTCCATTTCATACAGACTACTCCTATTATATAAAAATTATCCTATAAATTATACAATTATATGGGTTGAATGTCAATAAAAAATGCAAGTACGAGGTGATAAATTAAAACTGCACAAAAGCGTCAGAGGTTTTTTGTCTAAAAGGAACATTGTATTGCAAAAAAATTACTACTATAATGGTATTATAAAATAAAAAGGAGTGTTATGTATGAAGAAAAAAATATTATCTATTTTTCTTACTTTAGCGTTAATCCTTACGGTGATACCTTTTACGGGTATTATTTCATTAGCGACCAGTGATGACTGTTTGATGTATGGGTGCGCATTTGAATGGATTGAATCTGTTCCAGCAACCTGCACTACTGATGGCTATGACATAATTAAATGCTCCGTTTGTGGTTTTACCGACACTCTGGAATATACAGCAACTGGTCATATAGATTGGGATAAAGATGAAAGCTGTGACGATTGCGGAGAATTTATGCCTGCAACCACAGGTAAATGTGGTGACAATCTTACTTGGACTTATTATAAATCTTCAGAAAAATTGAGCATTTCTGGTTCAGGGGATATGTATGAATATACTGTTGATAATCGCCCGTGGAAATATTTTGCAGATAACGTAACCACTATATCAATCGGAGTCAACGTAGCGGAAATTTGCGATTATGCATTTTATGGCTTCAAAGCCGCTACAAGCGCAACAATCTATGATAATGGTGTAACAACTATCGGCGATTATGCCTTCTACAATTGTGAAAGTCTTTCAAGTATAACAATTCCAAGTATTGTAACATCAATCGGAGAGAACGCTTTTTACGGTTGCAGTAGTTTGACGAATGTATATTACGAAGACATAGAAGACAATTGGAATGCTATAACAATTGGAAATAACAACCAGCCACTTCTCGACGCAACTATTCATTGCAAGATTTTAGACTCGGGCGCTTGTGGTGATAATCTTACATGGGTATTTGATGAAAGAACAAACACACTTACCATTTCTGGTGCGGGTGCTATGTATGATTATGGCAGCAATAATCGTCCTTGGGAAGATTATGAGGATATAATTCAGGAACTTGTTATAAATGACAGTGTGACAACAATCGGTGACTATGCGGCTTATAGTTGCTCAAAGCTTGCAATCGTAACAATTCCCGATAGTGTAATAACAATTGGAGACAGCTCGTTTAGCGGTTGCCGCTTCAACCAAGTAACAATCGGCAATAGCGTAACAACAATCGGAGAAAATGCATTCAGCATCTGTAACTATCTTTCTCGCATAACAATTCCGGAAAGTGTAAAAGCAATTGGTGCCGGTGCTTTTTACAGTTGTACGAGTCTTCGTAATGTGTATTACACAGGCTTTATACAAGACTGGAAGAAAATCACAATTGGTGATAATAACAGTCGACTTCTCAACGCAACAATGCATTATAAAGAAACGGACTCAGGTATATGTGGAGATAATCTTACTTGGGTGTATGATGAACCTACAAGCTCATTAACCATCTCCGGTACAGGTGCTATGTATGATTACAGTTACAGCAATCGCCCTTGGGAGAATTATGAGGAGAATATTAAAGAAATTGTTATAGCTGATGGTGTGACAACAATCGGTGTTTCAGCGTTTTATAGTTGCCAAGCTCTTCAAAGCATAACAATTCCAAGTAGTGTAACAACAATTGGTGATGATGTTTTTACAAATTGCACAAGCCTTACAAGTATAACTGTTGATAGCAATAATCAGTATTATTCAAGTGATGAATATGGTGTGTTATTCAATAAGGACAAAACAACACTCCTTCAATATCCTGCCGGTAATACACGGACAAGGTATTTATTCCCAATCACAGTAACAACAGTTGCTGATGAGGCATTTAAATCTTGCACCAACATTACCGATATTAACTATACGAGTTCGAGTGACGATTGGGAAAAAATCTCAATAGGTAAACATAATGATGCTTTAGTTAACGCAAAAAAGCACTACAATTATGCAGTTTCAGGCACATGTGGTGATAATCTCACTTGGGTATTTGATGAATCTACAGGCATATTAACTATTTCCGGTACAGGTGCTATGTATGATTATTGGAACAATCAACCTTGGAGATGTTGTAATAGTTATATTAAGGAAATTGTTATAGCTGATGGTGTAACAACAATCGGTTGTTATGCATTTGGTCATATGAGTTACTTTACAAGCATAACAATTCCGAACAGTGTAACAACAATTGATAGTTATGCATTCTATTTTTGCGACAATATTGCAAATGTAACAATCCCCGATAGTGTAACAACTATTGGTCAATATGCATTTCTTGCTTGTAATAGCCTTACAAACATAACAATCCCTGACAGTGTAACAACCATTGGTCAATATGCATTTAGAATGTGCGAAAACCTTACAAATATAACAGTTGACAGTAATAATAAAAACTATTCTAATGATAAATACGGTGTATTATTCAATAAGGATAAAACAACACTCATTCAATATCCTACAGGTAAAGCAAATACAAGTTACACAATTCCTGACAGTGTAACAACAATCGAAAATGATGCATTCGATTACTGTCATCTTACAAATGTAACATTTGGTAAAGGTGTAACCACTATTGGTTATAGGGAATTTTATCATTGCGATAATCTTACCAAAGTAACAGTTGACAGCAATAATGAGTATTTTTCAAATGATGAATATGGTGTCTTATTCAACAAGAATAAAACTACACTCGTATATTATCCTAAGGGTAACACAATAACAAGTTATGCAATTCCAAACTCTGTAACAAAAATTGCTGATAATGCATTTTATGCTTGTGAAAATCTTACCGATATAACCATTCCCGATAGTGTAATGACAATCGGTGATTATGCATTTTATTATTGTACTAACCTTAAAAATATGATAATCCCTGATGGTGTAACAACAATCAATTATTACACATTTGGCGCCTGTTGGAACCTTTTCAGTGTAACAATCCCAAGCAGTGTAACCACAATCTGTGAGAATGCATTTTCGAGTTGTGAATACCTTGGAAGTGTGTATGGAACTGTATTTTATTCCGGCACAGAGGAAGAGTGGAATGAAATTTCAATAGAGGAAAACGGTAACGAACTCTTACTTAATGCACAGGTTGTATATAATTACACTCCACCATTCACAGGAATTAAAGATAATCATTTCTACAAAAATGATGTAATGCAGAAGGCATATCAGCTTGTTGAATTTGATAGTGATTTCTATTATATTGCCGACTGTCATAAAATTGTAAAAAACAAAACTGTGTACATAACTGCAGAACGTACAAATGGTCTCAAATTTGCAGACGGAACACCAATCCCGGCCGGAAACTATAAATTTGATGAAAACGGAAAAATGGTAGTTTACAACGGTCTTGTTGGTGATTATGTTTATAAGAACGGTGTTAAATTAAAGGCATATCAGCTTGCCGAGGTTGACGGGAGTTTCTATTACATTGCCGACTGTCATAAAATTGTAAAAAACAAAACTGTGTACATAACTGCCGAACGTATTAATGGTCTTACCTTTGCTGATGGAACTCCAATTACTGCCGGTAATTATAAATTTGATGAAAATGGTAAAATGATTATCTATAACGGAATTATTAATGATTATGTTTATAAAAACGGTGCACAATTAAAAGCTTATCAACTTGTTGAGGTTGATGGTGATTTCTACTACGTTGCTGACCGTCATCAAATCGTTAAAAATAAGACTGTTTATATCACTGCCGAACGTATTAATGGTCTTACCTTTGCTGATGGAACTCCAATTACTGCCGGTAATTATAAATTTGATGAAAATGGTAAAATGATTATCTATAACGGAATCATTAATGATTATGTTTATAAAAACGGTGCGCAATTAAAGGCTTATCAACTCGTTGAGATTGACGGTGATTTCTACTACATTGCCGACCGTCATCAAATTGTTAAAAACAAGACTGTTTATATCACAGCAGAACGCACTAATGGTCTTACCTTTGCTGACGGTACTCCAATCAAAGCTGGAAGTTATGAATTTGATGAAAACGGTAAAATGATAATAGAATAATTACACAAGTGAAAAGAGCTCTCCACGGAGAGCTCTTTTTTTATACGATTATAAAACAAATATGTCAATAAAATGCAATGTAAAACAATAAAACATTGCTTTTGAAGATTAGAATAAACCGTCGATTTTACCATCAGCATCAACGTCGATTTTGTATGCTGCAGGTACTTTTGGAAGTCCCGGCATTGTCATAATATCACCTGTAAGGCAAACTATGAATCCTGCGCCTGCTGAAAGCTTAACTTCACGAACTGTCATTTGGAAGTTTTCAGGTTTACCGAGTTTTGTTGGGTCATCTGAAAGTGAATACTGAGTTTTTGCAACACAGATTGGGAGTTTATCCTTACCAAGTGCTTCAATATCCTTAATTGCCTTTTCTGCAGCTGCTGTGAAGATTACGCCGTCTGCACGGTAAATCTCTTTTGCGATTGTGTTAAGTTTATCTTTGATTGGAAGCTTTTCGTCGTAGAGAGGTGCAAAATCTGCTTTGCCTTCATCAATAACTGCACAAACCTTACTTGCCAGGTCCATACCGCCTTCGCCACCCTTAGCGAAAACTTCTGCAAGAGAAACAGGCACTTGCATTTCTTCACAGAATTCTTTGATATAAGCCACTTCAGCGTCTGTGTCTGTGTGGAATTTATTGATAGCAACAACAACTGGAACATTGTATTTTCTCATATTTTCTATATGAGTTTTAAGGTTTACGATACCCTTTTTAAGTGCTTCTACATTTTCTTCCTGTAAATCTGCACGGGCAACGCCGCCATTGTATTTAAGAGCACGAATTGTTGCAACAACTACGATACATTCAGGTTTAAGACCTGCATAACGGCACTTGATGTCAAGGAATTTTTCAGCACCAAGGTCTGCACCGAAGCCTGCTTCTGTAATACAGTAATCTGCAAGTTTCAAAGCAAGTTTTGTAGCAGTAACAGAGTTACAACCATGAGCAATATTTGCAAATGGGCCACCGTGCATAATTGCAGGTGTGTTTTCAAGGGTCTGTACAAGGTTTGGCTTTATTGCATCTTTAAGAAGTGCAGCCATTGAGCCAACTGCATTGAGTTCTCTTGCATAAACAGGTTGATTGTCAAGATTATATGCAACAAGAATGTTGCCAAGTCTTGTTTTTAAGTCTTCAATATCAGTTGCAAGACAAAGAATAGCCATAATTTCACTTGCAACAGTAATCATAAATCCGTCTTCACGAGGAACACCATTCACTTTACCACCAAGACCAACAATTACGTTACGAAGTGCACGGTCATTCATATCAAGACAACGCTTAAAGAGAATTCTTCTCTGGTCGATTCTTAACTCGTTACCTTGCTGAAGGTGGTTGTCGATAATTGCACAAAGAAGGTTGTTTGCTGCTGTAATCGCATGCATATCGCCTGTGAAGTGAAGGTTGATATCTTCCATAGGAATAACCTGTGAATATCCACCACCTGCTGCGCCGCCTTTAACACCAAAAACAGGGCCCATTGATGGCTCACGAAGTGCAATACAAGCGTTTTTACCGATTTTATTCATTGCCTGACCAAGGCCAACTGTAATTGTTGTTTTGCCCTCACCTGCAGGTGTTGGGTTAATAGCAGTTACAAGAATAAGTTTTCCGTTTTCTCTGTCTGCATATTTTTTATTAAGAGAAAGTGGAAGCTTTGCCTTGTATTTACCATAAAGTTCAAGGTCATCAGCATCAATGTTGAGTTTCTTTGCGATTTCTACGACAGGTAAGCAAGTTGTTTGTTGTGCGATTTGAATGTCTGTAAGCATAATAATTTTCCCCCTGATTTTTATATTATCAGTAATTTATTCAACTTATTCATATCGTCCTTTGTGGGGACCGGAATATGTGCAAACGGAAAAGGAATTCTCATACTGTCATATTTTGTCTGACAGATTTTTTTAAATGGTAAAAGTTCAACCTTGTCAATGCAAGAATGAGCCTTTACAATTTCATTTATTTTCTCAATATTTTTTTCGTTATCATTAAGAGTTGGAATAATCACTTGTCTTAATGTAACGGGAATTTTCTGTTCATTTAAATAATACAGAAATTCCATCGGCTTTTCAAGTGAACATCCAACATTTTTTTTATACAAATCATCGTCAGTGTATTTAACATCAAGCAAAACTCTATCCGTTTCAGTTAATAGTCTTTTTACACCTTCGTTGAGAATGCTACCAGATGTATCAAGGCAAGTATTTATACTATTTTCGTGACAGAGTTTAAAGATTTCATAGCAGAAATCTGCTTGTAAAAGTGGTTCACCACCTGAAAGGGTTATGCCACCTTTTTCACCGAAATACTCCTTATAATGCAATGCTTTTTCTACGATTTCTTCAGGTGTAAACTGTTTTGCACTCTGCATTTCCCAAGTATCGGGATTGTGACAACACCCACAACGAAGATTACAGCCTTGCAGAAAAACCACAAATCTCAAACCCGGTCCGTCAACTGTACCAAGGCTTTGGATTGAATGAACTTGTCCTATAACAGAATTCATAATTATAACGCCTCGTGGAATGTTCTGCTAATAACTTCTCTCTGCTGAGCCTTTGAAAGTTTATTGAAGTTTACTGCATAACCCGAAACACGAATTGTAAGGTTTGGATATTTTTCAGGATTTTCATAAGCATCCATAAGCGTTTCACGATTAAGCACATTTACGTTAATATGGTGTGCTTTCTTCATGAAGTATCCGTCAAGAATTGCAACAAGGTTTGTTACTCTTTCATCATCGTCCCTGCCGAGTGCTTCAGGAGTGATTGAGAATGTGTTTGAAATACCGTCACGACAATCGTCAAAACTGATTTTTGCAACGGAGTTAAGTGAAGCCAAAGCACCATTTTCTTCACGATTATGCATTGGGTTTGCACCTGGTGCAAAAGGCTCTGCATTCTTTCTTCCATCAGGTGTTGCACCTGTATTTTTACCATACATAACATTTGATGTAATTGTAAGTACAGAAAGTGTATGGATTGCATTTCTGTATGTTGGTGTCTGACGAAGTGCAGTAATCATACGGTGTGCCATATCCTTTGCAATAAGGTCAACACGGTCATCGTCATTACCGAATTTAGGGAATTCACCTGTTGTTTTAAATTCTGTGATAAAGCCATCAGCATTTTTCACAGGTTTAACATCGGCAAATTTAATTGCACTAAGTGAGTCTGCCACAACAGAAAGTCCTGCGATACCAAAAGCCATAAAGCGTTGGACGTCAGTATCGTGAAGAGCCATCTGAATTTTTTCGTAAGCATATTTATCGTGCATATAATGGATAACGTTCATTGTGTTTACATAGAGATGGCTAAGCCATTCAATATAAATTTGGAATCGTTCCATTACAGCATCAAAATCAAGTTTTTCTGTGTCAAGAACAGGCATTTGAGGACCAATATGCATTTGACTTGTTGTATCATAACCACCATTGATTGCAATAAGCAAAAGCTTTGCAAGGTTGCAACGAGCGCCAAAGAACTGCATCTGCTTACCAACCTTCATTGCAGAAACGCAACAGGCAATAGCATAGTCATCACCATAAATCGGTCTCATTACATCATCATTTTCATACTGAATTGAGTCAGTATCCTTTGAAACCTTTGCACAGAACTTCTTAAAGTTTTCAGGAAGAGAATTTGACCAAAGAATTGTAAGGTTTGGTTCAGGTGATGAACCGAGAGTATAAAGAGTATTGAGCATACGGAAACTACTCTTTGTTACAAGAGTTCTGCCATCTTCGCCCATACCACCAACTGCTTCGGTAATCCACATTGGGTCGCCACCGAAAAGCTCGTTATATTCAGGAGTACGAAGATGTCTTGCAAGACGAAGTTTAATAACAAAATCGTCCATAAGCTCCTGTGCTGTATCTTCTGTAAGCACACCACGGGCTATATCTCTTTCAATATAAATATCAAAGAATGTGCTGACTCTACCCAATGACATGGCTGCACCATTTTGCTCTTTTATAGCACCAAGATATGCAAAGTATGTCCATTGAATTGCTTCACGAGCATTTTTAGCAGGTTGGCTTATATCGTAGCCATAGGATGCTGCCATTTCCTTAAGAAATCCTAAGAATGTGATTTGCTGAAAAAGTTCTTCTGACAAACGAATATTGTCTGTCTGCAAATCTCCTAAGCCACGAGCAGCCTTATCTTTTTTCTTTTCTTCAATAATACGGTCAACACCATAAAGAGCAACTCGACGATAGTCACCGATAATTCTTCCACGACCATAAGCATCAGGAAGACCTGTAATTACGTGACATTTACGAGCAGCACGCATTTCGTCTGTATATGCACGGAAAACACCATCATTATGAGTTGTTCTGTATTTAAATTCTTCCTCAACCTTATCACTAAGCTTATAGCCATAAGCCTCACAAGCCTGACGCACCATTCTCATACCACCAAACGGATTAACGCCACGCTTTAATGGACGATTAGTTTGAAGACCTACGATAAGCTCATTTGCCTTATCAACATAACCGGGCAAAAATGTTGTAAGTGATGATGCATTTGTAACATCAATATCAAGAACTCCACCATACTGTCTTTCAAGAGCAAAAAGTGAGTTCACTTTTTTCATCATAGCATCAGTACGAGGTGTTGCTCCTGCAAGGAAACTGTCGTCGCCCTTATATTCCTTATAGTTCTGCTGAATGAAATCACGAACATTGATTCCATCCTGCCATACGCCTTTATTAAACCCATTCCAGTTAATGTGTTCCATATTTTTCTCCTTGATATTTACCATAAAAACAAAAGGACAATTCCACTTTGTAAACAAAACAGAATTGCCCAGACGGTCGGCTTTATTTAGTTTACATTCCCCTGTGGTATTCCACAAAATCCGTCAGTTATGTAAACTTTTCTCTATGACATAATTATAACTTATATTAACATAAAAAGCAAGTAGAATTACTTGAGAATTGGCGTACCTTTTTTGTCGAATGTGACTAATTTCACCCTTGCGTGACGACATGGGTCATAGAGTGGCTCATCGCAATATGAACCACAATTTTTATCAAAATGGGAGAATGGTCTTGCGTGATAAACAATGAGTTGATTACCATTTTCATCAACAACAAAACTGTTGTGTCCCGGCCCTGCTTGGTCGATTAAATCGCTTGTCTGCAACGCAGGTTCAGGCGATTTTGTCCAACTGTTTATATCCATTAAATCAGCATTTTTATCAGCAAATACTTTGCCCATACAGTACTCTGCACCCGTTCCCGAAGCAGAGAAGAAAACATAGATTTTATCGTCAGTTTTTAGCACAGCAGGACCTTCGTTTACACGGAAACGAATACATTCCCAATCGTATTCCGGCTTTGTAAGAAGGATTGGTTTACTTATAAGTTTCCAAGGCTCTTGAGGGTTGATTTCTGCCATAAAAAGGGATGATGCCCCGTGAATTTCTGCCCAGATAACATAGTGTTTTCCGTTATTTTCAAAACAAGTCATATCAAGTGAAAATTCGGTAAAGGACTTTTCATCTCCATCAGTTGCCTGCATCTTGCCAATCTCAACCCATTCATCATTTACAGGGTCCTGACCCTTACATGCAAGCACAAAGGGACGAATCTTCCACACATCCTCTTTCTCTCCTGCTGCAAAGAAAACATACCATTTGCCACCAATATAATGGATTTCAGGTGCCCAGATATGCTTTGACATTACGCCTTCGTTATGTGCTTTCCAGATTATAACTTCTTCTGCATCTGCTAAACCAATTACAGTTTCACTTTTTCTTAAAACTATTCTATCGTAACCCGAGTCAACATTCATATATGCAGGGTATGATGCAGTAAAATAATAATATTCGTCAGGCCCTTTCACAACATAAGGGTCTGCTCGTTGTGGTATAAAAGGATTTGGGTAATTCATAGTTTTCTCCCCTATAACTTTTTCATCAAAATAGCGTACTCTTTAACATTTATGTAATTGCCGTTTTCGTCCTTGACAATCACGTCTTCTGACTTATTCTTCACGAATTGGTCGAACCCCATATATTTGTAAATACTCATATTCTTTTCATTATCTGTATGAACTCCCAAAGAGAGAAATTCAAAACCATTTTTCTTTGATTCATCCTCAACAAATTTTACTAATTTTGAGCCGATTTTTTGTCCCCTTAGCCTTGGATGCACCCAAAGATTTGAGAAATAACAAACGCTTTTTCCATCTGCAAGTTCTTTATCTTCCAAATCAGTAAAAAGCACAATTATACCCAACTTTTTACCCAAAAGCATAGTTGCAAAAACACGACATTTTCCATCATCCAGCATTTTCATAAAAGGCTTTTTTGCACTTTTGGGGATACTTGCAATAGTTACAGCCTTTTCACCATAATACTCTTTAACTCTCAATAATTTTGCTATTACACTCATAATAAAATCCCTATTCCATTATCAAGGTTAAAATACTATTCGGCTTTACAGTAATTTTCTCTTTGAAATCACCATTATAAATCTCGTTAAGGTAATCTCCGTCAACGGACTGAATTACTTTCATTTCCTTGTAATCTCCGTCGATTTTCAATGTTCTTTCTTCGCCTTCATTCACAACAACTGTTACCGTTTCGCCCTTTGGTGTTAAGAATGAAAACGCATTGAAATCATTGTTCTCATCAGGGAAAAATCCGTTATCAAGACAAACGGAATTTATAGGAATATATTTTGCAAAGTGAGCAAAGCCCCAATATCTACGAGCAACATACCAATCACTAAAATCATTTGTTGCAGTAATTGTAGCGTCGGAATAATCGTTACCGTCTTCCTTAATTGAAAACTGATTAACAGCAACCCATGATGTCCAACTTTCAGCACCTGCATAGATTAAATCCTGACCGATAACTCGTGCAGTTATCAATGCACCTTTAAAGTTTTTGGTATGGCTCTTATTCGGCAATTCACACCATTCACTCATATCAAAACGGAATTGAGGATATTTCTCCACAATCTCCTTTTTGAATTCAAGACGCACCTTTGGATTATTGTCATCATGGTATGAATGGTAGGCAAAAATATCCATTACCTTCATAATTGTTTCGTCCGCAGTAATTGCCTTTATGTATTCGGGAGTTTTACCCATCATCTCACCGGTTTCAGGACCATAGAGTTTTACATCCATTCTCCTTTTGATAATTTCTTCGGCAAAGATATGATAAACTGCCACCATTTCTTCAGTTTCGTAGTGACATCCCTCCTGCCACACGTAACTGCCACCCCATTTCCATTGTGGCTCATTTATTGGACTTACATATTTAACGGGAAAGCCCATATCAATAAGAGCTTGTGTGCAGGTCAAAAAATAGTCGGCAAATTTTCTGTAATTTGACATTGGCAGGTTGCAAGTATGATTAATCAAACTACCCGATGCCTGACCGGTTGAAGTAAGGGAATAGTGTGGAGAATTCGCAAAGACGATAAGCGTGTCAACATTACCCTTTTTAAGGCATTTTCTCATCATATTTATTGCGGTTTTGTCTGCACTAAAGTCATATTCACCCTCTGCGGTTTCTCGGTCGTACTTATAAAAACTTTCGGTAACTCGCCAAGGGTTTTTTACACGACAATTCTCAGGGTCCGTCCCACCACCGATATTGTAACGATAGATGTTAAGCCCCAAACCACTATCACCATATAATAACTCTGCGATTTCATCTGCAACTTTTTCATCAGCACAATACTGACTCCACCAACAAGCAGATGTACCCCATCCTTTGAGTGTTTGTAATTTTTTATTTTCCCTTAAATTAATTTTCATAATATCCCTACTTTATGAAAAGCTTTTCCTTAATTATACCAAGTTGAAATAGATATGTAAATAACAAATTGAGAGTTTGACTAATACTTATCATAGGGGATTACGACTCATCAGTCAGTAAGCTTTTATTAAACTTTCTTTCCGGGTGCTGAGGGTACGGGTGTCCGATGGACTCCTCTGCAAAGCAGAAACACCGACCAAACCGGCAGGTGATACCATCGCCCCCCTTGCGAGATAATTTTTATCGAATTAATCATCCCTACAAGTCCCCTTTTATGTATCATTTCACTACCCTCTCAATTTTTAACTTTATTTTATATTTAATATTGTATTGTAAGCAAATATTTGTTATAATGTACAATGTATAATTAGGTGAATAATGAGGATTTTTAAATGAAAAAGAAAATGATTGTAATTGAGGGACTTGACGGAAGTGGAAAATCCACTCAGGTCGAACTTTTAAAGGCAAAGCTTATTGAGAATAACATTCAACTTCGTCAGATAAAACTCCCTGACTATGACAACAAATCAAGCACACTTGTTAAAATGTATTTGAATGGTGAATTTGGTAGCAACCCTGCCGATGTCAACATTTACTCTGCATCACTTTTCTATGCAGTTGACAGATATGCAAGTTACAAGAATATCTGGGGTGACGACTACAACAACGGTACACTCATTCTTGCTGACCGTTATACAACATCCAATGCAGTACATCAGACAGTTAAACTTCCAAAAGAAGAATGGGACAAGTATCTTGACTGGCTTTTCCACACAGAATATGAAATGATGGAAATTCCAAAGCCTGATGCAGTTATTTATCTTGATATGGATGTTGATATTTCACAAAAACTTATGTCCAAGAGATATAACGGTGAAGAAACAAAGAAGGATGTTCACGAGGCAAATGTTGAATACCTTAAATCCTGTCGTGAAGCAGCACTTTATACTGCTGAACGTTTCGGTTGGAATGTTGTAAAATGTTTTGAGGGCGACGAGCCTTTATCAATAGAAGAAATCGGAAATACAATATACAATACTGTTAAGGAGATTATTTAATGAATTTCCATTCACCTGCCCTTTCGGATAAAGAATGGGTAACAAAAGCATTTATGGACGGTCAGACTGACTGTTGTGAATATTGTTTTGGCAATATTTATATGTGGTCGGACATTTATGACAACAAAATTTATAATGATAACGGTATTTTTATTTCTGCCGATTTTACTGACGAGCCTGTTTTTTGCTATCCCATTGGCAACGGGGATAAAAAAGGTACAATATTAAAACTTATTGATTTTGCAAAAAGCCTTGGTACGGAATTGGAATTTTTCGGTCTTACCGAAAAAGATAAGGATGAATTAAATTACCTTTTCCCAAATCAATTTGAGATACAAGAAACAAGAAACTTTTTTGATTATCTTTACAAATCCGAAGATTTAGCAAATCTTGTTGGAAGAAAATACCACAGTAAGAAAAACCACGTTTCATATTTCGAGAAAACTTTTGACTGGAAATATGAGCCCATAAACAAGGATAATATCCAACAATGCTTACTTCTTAACGACCATTGGGAAGGCTTGAACAAGCAGAAAAATCCCGAAGAAATCAGCGAAGAAAATCAAGCAATCAAAAAAGCTTTGAACAATTATTTTGACATTGGTTTTGAGGGTGGAGTGTTGACAATTCAGGGCGAAATCGTGGCATTCACATTTGGTGAAAGATTAAATGACAACACATTCTGTACTCACGTTGAAAAGGCTTATGGCAATATTCGTGGTGCATATCAAATGATAAATCGTGAATTCGCACGTCAGTTACAAGACAGATATGAATTTATCAACCGAGAAGAAGATACGGGTAGCGAGGGACTTCGTCGTGCAAAGCTTTCCTACCAACCACACAGATTAGTTATTAAATATTCTGCAGTTTATAAAGGATAATTATGATTGAATTTGCAAGCATAAACGACAAAAAAGAATTATCAAGCCTTTGGCAAATGACTTTTTTAGAGGACTCTCAGGTTATTGAATATTTCTTTGATAAAGTTTTTCAAGATACCGTAACTCCCGTTGTTAAAATTGATGGCGAAATTGTTTCGGCACTTTTCCTTTTACCTTGCAACATCGGTGGATACAATGGCAAATGTGTTTACTGTGCTATGACAAAATATCCCCACCGTGGCAAGGGCTATATGAAAGAATTACTCGATTTTTCCTATGAGTATTGCAAGGAAAATGATTTTGATTTTCTTTTTCTTGTCCCTGCTGAAACTTCTCTTTTTGATTATTACGAAAAATGTGGCTTCATAAAATTTGGAACAGGTCGAGTTTATACTATTGACAACACAATACCTGCTGAAAGAGAAAAACTTTTTTATGATTGTGAAATACAGTTTAAACACACAATAGAGGATTATTGGAAAAACGCCTGCGTTGTTTATGATGGTAAGATTACAGATTTCGGACTTGTTTTTGATGACGAAGAAACGTTTATCCGAAACGCAAAAGGTAGTTTCGATAAAATTCCTGAACAATATAAAAAGTCAGGCACAATTATTAAAGGTGATATAAACTTTGGCGAAGATTATATCCCTGCTATGATTAAAACAGATAACAAAGAAATAAAAAATAAAATTTGCTATATCGGCATTACATTGGAGTAGAAACGGATTATGATTTATGTTTTTTTAGCACCGGGATTTGAAGAAATTGAAGCATTGGCAGTTGTTGACGTGCTTCGTCGTGCAGAATTGGATGTTTTAACGGTTGGCGTGGGCGAAGATTTTGTTGTTGGTTCACATCAAATTCCTGTTGCCGCTGATATTTATGAAAGAGATTTAGTTCTTGACGAAAAAGTTGAGGCTATTGTACTTCCGGGTGGTATGCCGGGTACACTTAATCTTGAAAAGAGCGCAGCTGTACAAAAGGCTATTGATTGGGCTGTTCATAATAATAAATTAATCTGTGCGATTTGTGCAGCACCTTCAATTTTAGGGCACAAAGGTCTTCTTGAAGGTAAAAAAGCAACCTGCTTCCCCGGATTTGAGGAAGAACTTTTTGGTGCAGAGGTTTCAAAGGATTTTGTTGTTAAAGATGGTAATTTTATCACAGCAAAAGGTATGGGTAGTGCTATTGAATTCGGCTTACAAATTGCTGAAATTCTTACAAACCCACTTGAAGTAAAGAAAATCCGAGCATCATTACAAATATATAATGGATAAAAAAGAAACTCGTAAATTGCTTTTGCAAAAGCGAAAAGAAATACCGAAAGAAAAAAAGGTAATATACGATAAAGAAATCAGTAAAAAGATTATCGAGTCTGATTTTTATAAAAATGCTACTCAGGTTTTAGTGTTTGCATCCACAGAAAATGAATTCGACACCCGATTTATTGTTGAGAAATGCAGAACGGATGGTAAAAAAATCTTTTACCCTATCTGTCTTGACAAAGAAGGAAAAATGGAATTCAAAAAAGTGGAGTCACATGAAGATTTAGCTATTGGAATGTATAAAATTTTCGAGCCAAAGGAAATTTGTGTGAAATACAAGCCTGATAAGAGTGATATCATCATTGTCCCCTGCCTTTCAGCCACAGAAAGTGGTTATAGAATAGGATATGGCAAAGGGTATTACGACAGATTTTTAGAAAAATTCAATGGTGTGAGCATCTGTCCTTGCTATGATGAGATGTTAAGTGACAACTTGCCCACTGATAAATTTGATATGAAAATAAATGTTTTAGTAACACAACACATTCTTAAGGAGGTAATCCTATGAATAAATTTCAGGACGGTTTTTCCAACGGTTCTTATGACGACCTTTTGGAAGAATATGCAGGTGGAGCGGTGCAGAGTAAATCGCCAAGCAATCAACCTGCGGAAAACCAACCCCCACAAAAAACTCAAAGGAATTCTTTTACACAAAGAAGGTCTAATCAGGCATCAAACAAATCTACAAACCATTCCTTTGATGTGGATTTAAAAAATGCTTTTCGCAATAAAAACAGAAACTCTTTTTCACAGGATAACACAGATGGTAATTCTGATGTGCCTAGTACCGGTGACAGTTTTAGGCGTGGTAACAGATTTAATGTGAATATTGATTATTCTAATACAAACTACGAAACTGATGCTATCATCGAAAAAGCCAAGGCTCAAAAAGAGGCTGAAGAAGCTCAAAAAAATAAACCTGACGACAAGAAGATGTTCTCTATTGTTGATGGCAAGTTAAATATTAATAAGGATGCCATTCAGTCCTTTGTCATGTTGAGTTCAAAGAGCATTATTGCTTGTGCGATTTGTGTTGTTATTTCCATTATCCTCTCAATCTTCGCATTAAGTTGTGTTAACGATGTTCTTGCAATAAATCGCAAAGCAACTGACGAGCCTATTGAGATTGTTTTACCTAACGATGCAGACACAGGCGATGCAATTAAATTGCTCGATAAAGCAGGGCTTATTAAAAATCGTATCTTCTGCAATATTTTTGCTAAGGTTATGGGCTTTGATGATGATAAATATCTTCCCGGTGTTTATTACCTTACACCTGATATGGGCGTTGAGAAAATGCTTAATCGTCTTCAAACAACTTCAACTCGTGGAAATCTTGTCAGCGTCGTAATTCCCGAAGGCTTTACCATTGACCAGATTTTTGAGCGTCTTGAAAAAAATAAGATTTGTACCGCTGAGTCTCTATATAAAGTCCTTGATACAGTTGATTTTTCTGAAGAATATAACTTTATTGCTAAAATCAAGAATAAGGAAGACCGTTATCTTGTTCTTGAAGGCTATATGTATCCTGCAACCTACGAATTCGAGCAAGGTGCTAGTCCTGCATCAGTTATCCGAAAATTCCTTGATAAATTTGATGCTATGTGGACTGATGAGTTCGCTGCAAAAGCAACTGAATTAGGTATGACAACTGATGAGATTATTCGTCTTGCTTCCGTGGTAGAAAAAGAAGGTAACAGTAGTGTTCAGTTCTTCCAGATTTCTTCTGTACTTCACAACAGACTTAATCGTCCGGGTGTTTATCCTACTCTTGATTGCGACTCAACATGGAAGTATATTGAAGATTGTATTTATCCAAGAGTTGCATCTACCACAGAACGTAACAAGTACGAAAACAATTATTGGACATATCAATGCGAGGGACTTCCTGCGGGTGCTATCTGTAACCCGGGTAAGGCTGCAATACAAGCAGCGCTTTATCCGACTGCATCCAAGAATTACTATTTCAGACACGACAAAAATGGAAAGATTTACCTTGCAGAAACAATTAAACAACACGATGCAAATGGTGCATTGGTTGAAAAAGCAAACAAAAAGGACTAACGCAAAATGATTATACCTGAATTATTATCCCCTGCAGGTGACCGTGAGCGACTTGAATCCGCTTTAATGTACGGTGCCGATGCAGTATATCTTGGTGGTGATGCCTTCGGAATGAGAGCAGCGCCACAGAATTTTAATTTTGAACAATTAAAAGAAGCCGTTGACCTTTGTCACGCAAAGGGCGTTAAGGTTTATCTCACCTGCAACACATTGGCTCGAAATGACGAAATTTTAAAATTACCTGAATATCTTGAAAAATGGGCAGACATTGGTGTTGATGCTTTCATCGTTGCTGATATCGGCGTGCTATCACTCTGTAAAAAATATGCACCAAATGTACCTATTCATATTTCAACTCAGGCAGGTATCGTAAACCACGTTACTGCTAACGAATTTTACAATATGGGTGCATCCCGTGTTGTTACTGCTCGTGAATTGTCAATGACTGAAATTGCAGAAATCAGAGCTAAAGTACCAAAGGACCTTGAAATTGAATGTTTTGTTCATGGGGCTATGTGCGTTTCATTCTCAGGCAGATGTTTGCTTTCAAACTATCTTGTTAACCGCGATGCCAACCGTGGCGAATGTGCTCAGCCTTGTCGTTGGGAATATGCTATTATGGAGGTTAAACGTGATGGTATGTACTTCCCTATTCAGGACTCAAAAGAAGGCACATATATTCTTAACTCAAAAGATATGTGTATGATTGAGCATATTCCGGAAATGGTTAAGGCAGGAATTTCAAGTTTTAAAATTGAAGGTCGTGCAAAATCTGCATACTATGCAGCAGTGATTACTAATGCTTACAGAGTTGCCATTGACGCATATCTCAAAAATCCGACAGATGATTTCAAAGCACCACAATGGGCTATTGATGAAGTGTATAAAGTAAGTTACCGTGACTACTGCACAGGTTTTTATTTTAACGCACCTAACGAAGATGCTAACATCAGTTTTGAGGGTGGATATAAACGTCACTACGATGTTATGGCTGTTGTAACCGAATGTAAGGATGGTTATATTATTGCGGAACAGCGTAACAAATTCTCAAAGGGAGATGTGCTTGATGCACTTCAGCCATCAACTGAGCCTGTTATTTTTACTGCAGAACAACTTCTTGACAAAGATGATAATGAGATTGAATCTGCACCTCATCCTATGATGACGGTAAAAATCAAGAGTGATTTGGTGTTCCCTGCAGGAACATTGTTGAGAAAAGGTAAATAGGGGTATTTTTATGGGGATGAAGGTATTACTTGGAATTTGCTACATTTTATTTTTTATATTTGTGCCTTTGTATGATAAGGCATATTGGCCTGAGCCATCAAAAAAATCACTTTCATGCAAAATGATTGCTGCAACTGCTTTTGTGGGAATTGGTGTGCTTGGAATGTTTATTACGAATAACTCATCACAGTATGCAAACCTTATGATTGTTGGTCTTCTTTTAGGTTGGTTGGGTGATTTATTAATGCACATTCCTCACCCACCGGGAAAGCCAAGAATGTCCGTAGTATATATCGGTGCAAGCGGCTTTTTGGTAGGTCATATATTCTATGTAACTGCTTTTGTTAAATCAACTGCTACACTTACTGAAAACTATAAATTCTTCTCCTTACCTGAATTTATTGCTTTTGCAGTTATCTTTATCGCATTCGCACTTACACTTGAGCCTGTTTTTAAGTTTAAATACGAAAATAAATTTATGAAGGTCACATTACATTTATATAGTGTCTTCCTTATTGTAATGCTCATAAAGGCTTGTGTATTTGCTGTTACATATTATAAATCTGGTGCAGAAAATGGTATCTGGGCTATGATTATTCTTTTGGTTGGTGCAGTTTTCTTCTTCGTTTCCGACCTTACTCTTGGACTCCGACTCATAGGTGGAGCAAAGGGAAATAAAACAATTAAAACAGTTAGTTTATACGCATATTTTATTGCACAATTACTTTTGGCAACATCAATTTTATTCATCAAAGCATAAGAGGCGAAATACATTATGAGACCAAGAAAAATCAGAAATCTTACTTCAAGACGTGAAAGTTGTAGTGATTTACGAATTCCATATACATTGGAATCTTTTGATTTCCGTACAAATGAGGGAAACGAAAAATTCTTTGACCTCGACGAAATTTTTGGCAGAAATGCTCCCGTTGTAATGGAAATAGGTTGCGGTAAAGGTCAATTTGCTTGTGAATATGCAAAACGCAATCCTGACAAAAACATTCTTGCTGTTGAATGTGTGCCCACTGTTTTAGTTGAGGCTTGTGAAAGAGTTAAGGAAGAAGGGATTACAAACATTCGTTTTCTTGAAATGAAGGCAGAGTATCTTCCACTTTTTATTAAGGGAAAAACAATCTGCGAAATCTATCTTAATTTCAGTACTCCATTCCCAAAATCCCGCCACGAAAGTCATCGACTTACATATAAAGGCTTTTTAGATATCTATAAAAAACTTCTTTGCGACGATGGTTTCATAGCACAGAAAACGGATAGTAAAGGATTCTTTGAATATTCACTTGAAAGCTTTTCACAAAATGGCTTTGTTCTTTATGAAATTTCTCTTGATTTACACAACAGTGATTTTGAAGGAAATATTGTAACTGAATATGAACAAAAATTTGTGGATATGGGACTTCCAATTCACAGAGTTGTGGCAAAACTAAAATAAAATAGTAATAATAGACAACGGACTGTTGATTTTTTCGTGAAATTAGCAGTCTTTTTTATTTTTCCTTAATATGATAGAATACAATATATATTATACAGAAAAGAAGGGATTAAATGAGTAAATCCGTTACAACTACTAATGAACAAAAATACGTTGGTAAAAGTGAATTTGTGCTTTACTTAATGGGCGTGTTTTTCTACACCACAATGACCGGTATGGTTGGTGGCAACAGAAACGCATATCTCGTTAACGTTCTTCGTTTACCTGAAGAACAAACATCACTTTTCAACTTATTAACTGGTATCATTCCATTTGTGCTTAACTTCTTTATTGTTATGTACATTGATGGTAGAAGAATGGGTAAGGGTGGAAAGTTCAGACCTATTGCCATGCTTGTAGCAGTACCTATGGCAATCGTTATGATGCTCTCATTTTGGGCACCTCCGGGACTTTCCGGCACAATTCTTTTTATCTACATCGTAACAATCGCAGTTTTATGGGGCGTTTTCTGCACATTTGGTAACTCAATCAATATGGTTGCCAATGTTATGACACCAAACCTTAAAGAACGCGACCAGGTACTTTCTTTCCGTTCAATTTCAAGTGCTGTCGGCAACTCTGCACCCGTTGTTATTCTTCTTGTAATTGGTCTTATTTGGAGTAAGGATAACCCTGAACTTATCAAAGCTGTTACCGGTACAAGTATTCGCAGTGTTGAAGGTCTTCAATACATAATTTCTGCAGGACTTTGTAGTGTTGTTGGTGTTATCACAGTGTTACTTGGAATGAAAATGGTTCGAGAAAGAACTGTTTACACAGCAGAAAAGAAAAATCCTCTTGTTGGCTTTATTGATATTGTTACAAATAAATATGCTTGGACAATCATTATTTCTGAATTCTTAAAGAGTTTCCGTGGTATTTCAACATTTATGGAAGCATTTATTGCGGCAGCAGTTCTTGGTGACATTTCAAAGAAAATTCTCTTTGTTCTTCCTGTTGGTATCGGTACTGCAGTTGGTATGCTTGTAATTAACTTCTTACTCAAAAAGTTTGATGCAAGACAGCTTTATATTGCAAGTGGTATTTACTCCCTTTGTGCTAACTGTATCGCATTCGGCGTTGGTTATACATATTTCAAAACAGGCACATCGGCTTTGCAGATTATCTTCATTGTATTCCTATTCCTTATCGGTCTTCAGTTTGGTGCTTCAAACCTTCTTCCAAGTATGTTCCAGGCTGATGTTCTTGAAACAATCGAGCTAAAAACAGGTAAACGTCTTGATGCTTCCTTCCCATTCGTTATTGGTATCGGCACACTCATAAGTGGTACAATCGCAAGTACAGTTGCTCCACTCATTCTTTATGGTGATGGTTCAATTATCGGCTACATTCAACCTAGCGACCTTGTTCCAAACCCTGTACAAAGTTTTGATACAAAGGTTACTCTCCTTTTCTTCTACACAATCGTACACGGTATTATGATGTTCCTTGCAGGTGTTCCTTTCTTCTTCTACAAGCTCACAGGCAAAACAAAGGAAGATTACCATGAAGCACTTTTAGCAAAACGTGCAGAAATGGAAAATGAACAGACAAAATAAAAGGGATAAGACAATTAACGGAGTTCAATTTTGAACTCCGTTTTATTTTTTAAAAAAATTTTATAAAAAATTGCACAAACTTTTTGACTGTTTTTGAGCATAAACAATGTTCATTTGGTTTATTTTTACATATATATGTCTGTAATTTGTATATATTGTACAAAAACTTGTTTTGAGAGAAAAAATTATTACACACCATGCAAACATATGACTTTCAAGGTTCTTTGTGCATATTATACAAATATTACATATTTTTATTGTGCAAAAGTACTTGACTTTTTTATTTTTATCTGTTATTATATAGCCACAACAGAATAAAGGGAGGCGATAGAGTGTATAACGCCGAAGACCAGCAGATGAAACTTGCTGTTGAATTACTCCGTGAAGAGTTCTCAGTTAAGTCAATTCTCAAGGTTGTTCAGTTACTTAGCTTCGCAGCATAAAGGCTGAACACAATTTTTCCTTTAGTTTGTTTATAATTTCTGTGCGGTGGGTTTTTCCCAATCCCCAACAAATTTTCCCTTTCCTTTTTCATAAAGTATAACACCAATCCCTATTTTTCCCGCCTCACAGAAATTTTTAATATATAGACTTGATTAGTCAAGTCGCTTAATTTGTTTTTCATAATAATTTTTCTCATAAAGAAAAGATGGCTGTCTAAAACTTGGCAGTCATCTTTTTTCTTTTTTCACCCCGACAAATTATAATTTGTTTAACCGAATAGATAAAATAATATTGATTTTTTGTTTGGTAATGGTACAATAATCTCATTGGAGTTGATATTATGTCCTATGATTTTAGTTTTTATATGCCTGTAAACATTATTGGTGGCAGTAATATTTTAGAAAATAACAAAGGTGTTTTTTCTGAGTTTGGAAAGAGGTGTCTTATTGTAACTGGTGCTTCATCAGCAAAGAAATCAGGTGCTTTGGATGATGTTGTTGCAATACTTGACGAGCTCAATATTGATTATGCTATTTTTGATAAGATTACCGAAAATCCACTTACTACTACTTGTTATGAAGGTGGTAGGGCTGCAAGAGAGTTTTCTGCCGACTATATAATAGGTATTGGTGGTGGCTCTCCACTTGACGCTTCCAAAGCAGTTTGTGTTTATGCCACAAACCCACAAATCATTGACGATGGTATTTATACTGAAAAAGTTGAAAATAAGCCTTTACCTCTCATTGTAATCGGCACAACATCAGGCACTGGAAGTGAGGTTTCAGGTGTTTCCGTCCTCACTCGCAAGAACGGTCGCAAGCAGAGTGTCAGTGGTAAGAACTATTATGCCAAATATGCTCTTGCAGATGCAAAATACACATATTCCGTCCCATTCAAGACAACTGTTTCAACTGCACTTGACGCCCTTGCTCACGCTGTTGAGTCAATGTTTACAAAACGAGCTGATTTTCTCACAACGCAATTTGCACTTGTTTCAATTAAGATGATTTATCCAATTCTTGTCAAATTAAACGAAACACAAAATTTGCCTACACAAGAAGAAAGGGACATTCTCTACTTTGCATCCCTTTATGCAGGTTTTGCCCTTAACAAGGGTGGCACAGGGTTCCCACATGGAATGGGTTATGCTCTTACTGAAGATTATGATGTACCCCACGGAATTGCTTGCGCTGTATTCATCCCACAATACCTTAATGAATGCGAAAAAGCAAACCCTACACTTTTTAAGCAAGTTTTAGATGCTATGAATAGTGACAAAGAGTCTGTCGAAAAACTGATTTGTAGCCTTTGCGATTTACATATATCCATCCCTGATGAGAGAATAAAGGAATATGTGAGTCGTTGGGAAACACTTAAAAATTTCAAAAACTCCCCTACTGAATTTAATAATGAAGATGCCGGAATTCTTGTTAAAAAATTGTTTAGTTAATTTTTATCTATTGCGATTATTTTTTTAGAGGATTTCGCCAAATCCATATATCTCCGTCGTTTATGTTGTTTATTGCAAACACAAAACGACGGTTTTCTTTATGTAGAAAAGTATTGAATAGATGTTTTTTAACTATAAAGTGGGCGATTTTGGTTGTTTAGATATTTTTTAACTATTTAACATAAAGTATTTTTCCAAAAATTGTTGACAGAGATAAAAATGATGTTATAATTGTATATGAACAATTATCTGTCGTAGTGGGCAGATAAAAATACTTCTAAATAATGGAGGAGAAAAATTATGGCAGACACAAGATTCGCAATCGCACATTACCATGATGCTGCTCAGATTAACAGACAGCTTGACGAACTTATCAGCAAACCGATTTATTCAATCAAACCTGACGTTCTCAAGACTTATGAAGAAGAGTATTATGACAAGAAATGTGCTAAATCAAAGGAAATGATTGCTGAAGCAAAGACTATCATCCCTGGTGGTGTTCAGCACAACCTTGCTTTCAACTATCCATTCCCACTTGTTTTCACAAAGGCTGAAGGTGCTTACCTTTATGACGTTGACGGAAACAAATACTTTGACTTCCTTCAGGCTGGTGGTCCAACAGTTCTTGGCTCAAATCCTAAGGTAGTTCGTGACCAGGTTATCGACCTTCTTAACACATGTGGTCCTTCAACAGGTCTTTTCCACGAATTCGAATACAAACTTGCAAAGAAAATCTCTGACTCAGTTGAATCAGTTGATATGTTCCGTATGCAGGGTTCAGGTACAGAAGCTTGTATGACAGCTGTTCGTGTTGCTCGTCTTGCAACAGGTAAGAAGAACATCCTTAAAATGGGTGGTGCTTACCACGGTTGGTC
>JAFYSE010000028.1 GCA_017546665.1 Clostridia bacterium
AATTGCCTTAACGATGTTCTGTGCAGCAGCAACGTTTGTTTTCTGAGTTTTAACAGGATAATAGTCAGCAGCAGGAGAAACCATACCACCAACGTGAAGAACATAGTCTGCACCTGTTACCATTTCAAGAACATCTTCATAATTTGTAAGGTCACCCCAAACAAGCTTAACTGCTGGGTCATTTTCATAAGCCGCAAACTTTTCGCGGTTTTTCTTACTGCCACGGTTAAGAACAACGATGTTGTACTTATCTTTTTGTGCGTAAAGCTCTTGGAAACCTGCCCATCCCATTGTACCTGATGAACCTGTAAGAGCAACGGTTTTTTTCTGCATAGGAATACCCCCAAAATCATTTTTATACAGAATAATTATACATTTTACATACACACTTTGTCAACATTTTGTCAATAGAAAATGCTGATAAAGGGACATTATGTACACTATTTGAAAAAGTGACTATAAAAAATCTCCCTGTCAAACAAAAACAAGGAGATTTTTCATTTATTCTGTTACATACTCAAATGTATAATTTTCAAACCCGGATGAATATCGTTGTTCACCATTTGTAAAAACCCACATAGCCTCAATATTTTCCATTAACTCAACAAGCTTTTTGCCTTCTTCATAATCCATTAGGAATAGGGCTGTGGACATTGCATCCCCTAAACCTGAGTCATTTGTAATTACTGAAACAGATATGAATTTTGTTCCCGGCATCAAGGTTTCAGGGTCAATAATATGGTGATAATTTTCTCCATTCACAACATAAAAACGTTGATATGTGCCACTTGTTACAACGGACTCACCTGACAGTTTAAGGTATTCAATATAAGGGTTTTCCTTATCTTCTGTATCTGAATTTTCAATGCCTACTTTCCATTTATCGCCATTTGCCATACCGATAGTACGGACATTCCCACCCACATTGAGAATATATCCTGTAATGTCCTTTGTTTCAAGATGTTTTGCAATTTGCTCTACGGCATATCCTTTTGCGATTGCACCAACATCAAGGCTCATCAATGGGTTCTTGAGAAAAACAGTGTTTTTTTCTGTATTAATAATCAAATCATCAATATTCGTATGCTTTGATGCTTCTTCAAGTTCTTCCATAGGTGGAAGTTCAGCTCTTACAGGATTGTCAAGACCTTCGTTACGATAAATATGCCAGATTTTCAGCACACTACCCATTGCTATATTCACATTACCATCTGTCTCATAATACATTTCCTTGGCAAAGGTAAGCATATCAATTATTTTTTTGTCAACTTGGACCTCGGTATGTTTACCATCAACAAGGTCGTTAATTGTCACAAGATTATTAAGCCCTTCATACCGATTATAGATATTAAAAAGGCGATGATATTCATTTAAAAGAGTGGTAATTTCTGCACAAACCTTATCAAACTCTTCCTGTGACTCTGCATAACCGATTATGGTGGTTACGGTGTCAAAATAATCAAAGTAATATGTGTTATATTTTGTTTTTTCCGACTTCACTTCACAAGAAGTCAACAATAAGGACATTGTAGCTACAACTATTGCCAAAACTACTGACACATACTTTTTCATTTTCAACACCACCTTTAATAATTAAAAAGGGATGTTGAAAACAACATCCCCGAATTTTAATAAGCTAAATTATGCTTTTGCAGCAGCTTCAGCAGCCTTAATCATATCGCTGATACCGATTGTGCAACCTGCTGTTGCAAGGTCACCAGTACCATTACCCTTTTCATCTGCTAAACCAGCAAAATCAGCAGCTGTCTTACCTACAAGAGCCTTATCGAATTCAGCAGCCTGTTCGTTCCATTCAAGAACTTTTCCGTCACCATTAAGGTCTGGTGCATACTGATTTCCACCCATACCATAGTCTTTGCCAAGTTCAAGCTTTGTCTTAACTTCTGCTTTTGCATCGTAAGTAGCTACACCCTTAGCATCAAATGTGATATTGCTCTGTACGCAATCTGTCTTAGCAACTACAACTTTACCATCTGCATCTGTAACAACAGCTGAAATTGTAACATCATAAGCCTGTGCACCATCTGCTTCTTCAGTTGCATCCTTGCTACCATGGTCAGATGCAAGAAGAACGAGTTTAAGGTTGTTTTCTGCTGTTGCAGTTGAATCAGCAGCATTAGCAACTGCCTTTTCAAGAGCTGCCATAAATTCATAAGCATTGATTGTGCAACCTGCTGTTGCGAGGTCACCACTTGTTGCACCATTTTCAGCTACGAACGCTTTAACTTCAGCAACAGTCTTACCCTTAGCTGTGTTCATAAATGCATCAGCCTGCTCGTTCCATTCAAGAACTTTACCGTCACCGTTAACATCCTGTGCATATTGATTTCCACCCATACCATAGTCTTTGCCTAAATCGTACTTTGTTCTTAAATCTTCAAGAGCAACGATTTTGCCGTCTTCAGCCCATTTTGGCTGAAGGTCGATTGTGTCAAGGTCAATCTTAACAATTTTGCTATCAGCATCAAGAAGAACTGCAACTGCTGTTGCAACAAATTCGCCTGATGTTTCCTTTGCTTCGCCATAGCTTGCAACTACACCAAGACCGAATTTGAGTGTTGCAGCTTTGTTGTCATCTGCTGGGTCTTTTGAGCAACCTGCAAGAGCAACAACAGCGAAGAGCATTACTACTGCTAATAATACGCTGAGAATTTTTTTCATATTGAGTTTCTCCTTTTATGTTTTGTTTTTATTTTGGAATAAATCCATACATATTATCACAAATTTTATGCATCTTGTCAACTATCAAAAATTCGTCTGATTAGGATTTCAAATTTTTAAGTTTTCCGTTCGTCTTAACAATAGGCTACTGCCAACGCCAATGAAAACACCTGCTATTGTGCCTGTTATTGCAAGAACAATCATATAATACCCAATTTGAACTGTATCAAAAAGGAAAATTGCTACAATAATCTGTCCAAGATTATGACAGACTGCACCTACGATACTCACACCAACAGTGGAAAACTTATCCGTTTTCTTCAGAATGCCCATAACTAACAGACTTAACACTGCACCCGCCACACTATATGCCAAGGTCATAGCGTTTCCAAATAGAATCGTAACAATTATCAGTCTTATTCCCGACACTATAACTGCCTCTTTAAACCCAAAGCGATAGAGAATAAGAATAATAATCAGGTTTGGCAGTCCCACCTTTATACCCGGAACAGCAGTCCAGATTGGTGGCAGAATAGCCTCAATATATGCAAGTATCAAGGCAACGGATGTGGCAATGCCAAGAAACGATATCTTTTTTGTTTTATTCTTCATTTTACCACTCCCCTTTACCTATATTGTTCTATACAACTGCGTCAAGACTTTGATTTTCTGTTTCTTTTTGAACTTCAATTACAACCTTATGGGGCAAACATACAATGGTTTCCCCAACAAAGGAAATCTCTCTGTGTCCCACACAAATTCCATCGGGACAGTTTGCTGTTGAAACGGATGCCTTACCATCCTTGATTACGAGTGTATTGGTATGTTCACCATTTTCACCCGTTATAATTTCCTGAGTAACATTATCTGTGATGGAATAACTATATTTTTCAACTCCATCAATTTTCACCACAACATAACTACCACTTTCCTTAGTGGCATTTAAAAATAAAAGCCCAGCCACCGCTATTACAAGAATAGCGGCAGCAAGGATTATATCATTTCGTATTTTTCGGTTTTTATCAGAATTATTTTTCATAAAAATCAACCGATAACTCCGTTCTTCATATCAACTATCTTCAAGCGACCTGTTGGACAAACCTTTGCACATTCGCCACAGTCATGACATTTGTCATAGTCAATAACCGCAAGGTTATCAACAACCTTAATAGCGTCATTCGGACATACTTTTTCGCATTTTTTACAACCGATGCATGCGTTCATACAGTTTTTACGAGCAACTGCACCTTTTTCCTTATTGCTACATGCAACTGCAACAACAACATCTTCCCCAACGAGAGAAATAACGCCCTTAGGACAAGTTTTTACACATTTACCACAAGCTATGCATACTCTTGGGTCAATTCTTGCAAGTGTATCCTTAACTGAAATTGCACCAACAGGACATTCAGCTACACAGTCACCAAGACCAATACAACCAAACTTACAAGCGAAAGGACCACCGTAAATCATTGACGCTGCCTTACAACTCTGTAAGCCATCATAAACTGCCTTCTGTGCAACTGCTGAACAGTCACCGCTACAATTTACATAAGCAACCTTTGGTGTTCCAACGTTAACCTCAACACCAAGAATCTCGGAAAGTTGACCTGCTACATCAGGTCCACCAGGAATACAGAGATTTGCCTCTGCCTTTCCTTCTGCAACTGCTTCAGCATAAGAGTCACAACCTGCAAAGCCACAAGCACCACAGTTAGCACCGGGAAGGCATTCACGAACCTTCTTTACTGTTTCATTTTCAGGCACGGCAAAGAAATGAGATGCAATAGCAAGTAATATACCTGCAATCAAACCAACTGCTGCAACTACAAGAAGAGCTGTTAAAATTTCCATATTCAATACCCTCCTTATGCCAATAAGTTTTCAACGATTCCTGCAAAGCCAAAGAATGCCATTGAAATAAATGATGCTGCAACAAGAGTTACAGGAAGACCTTTAAAACTTTCAGGAACATCACTTTCCTCAATACGGGAACGCATACCTGAGAAAAGAACCATTGCCAACAAGAAACCAAGACCACAACCCAAAGAACTTACCATTGAGAAAAGGAAAGCATTTGGGTCTGTTACACCATAATCTGTAATATTGTTGATTGTTACACCAAGAACTGCACAGTTTGTTGTAATCAATGGAAGATAAACACCCAGACTCTTATGGAGTGCAGGGATAAACTTCTTCAAGAAAATCTCAATAAACTGAACAAGTGCTGCAATAACAAGAATAAAGACGATTGTTTGCATATATTCCATTTTAAGAGGATTAAGGACATACGCCTGAATCGGCCATGTTACTGCAGTTGCTACAAGCATAACAAAGATAACGGAAAGTCCCATACCAACTGACTGGTTAACCTTCTTTGAAACGCCAAGAAATGGGCAAATGCCTAAGAATCTGCTGAGAACATAGTTATCAACAAGAACAGAAGACATAATAATGATAATTAATGTTTTTACAACTTCCATATTCATTTATTTGTCCTCCTTTTCTGCTGAACATCCACCGTGACAGCTTGATGCCGACGGACAACCCTCACAAGAAAATTCCTTTTTCTTAATGAGTTTACCCTTTGTAATTTTATTTACAAGAGCAATCAAAAGACCATAGACCATAAGTCCACCCGGTGCTTTTACAAGAAGGCTTATTGTCAAGCCATTTTCAACAAGGAATGGGATTTCATTGCCCATAAATGTACCTGCACCTAAAACCTCACGGATTGTTGACATTGCGAAAAGTGCAAGTGTAAAGCCTAAGCCCATACCGATACCGTCAAGTGCAGATTTGCCAACTGAATTCTTACCTGCAAACATTTCTGCACGACCAAGAATAATACAGTTAACGGTAATAAGTGCAAGATAAACACCCAATGTCTCATACAAATCAGGAATAAATGCCTGAATAAGCATTTGAACAACTGTTACGAAACCTGCAATAACAACGATATAACAAGGAATTCTTACTGTGTCAGGAATGAATTTACGCAACAATGAAATAACGATATTTGAACAGATTAAAACCGCCATTGTTGCAAGTCCCATACCCAAAGCACCATCAACTGTTGTTGTAGTTGCAAGTGTTGGGCAAGTACCAAGAATAAGCACGAAAACAGGGTTTTCACGGAGAAGACCTTTAATGAGAATTGACATATTATTCTGTTTACTCATAATTAAGCTCCCCCTTCCATAATCTTAACGGCTTCAATAGCCTTTCCGATACCATTTCTGTAACCCTTTGTAGTAAGTGTTACTCCTGTAACAGTATCAACATCCATATATGTGTTTTCATCTTTACCAATGTACTGTGTAGAGAATTCCTTGTCTGCACAAATTGAACCTACTCCATCAGTTTCAGACTGTTTAACTGTCTGACAATTAATAATTTCACCCTTATCAGTCAAGGCAACCTTAATGTAGATGTATTCACCTGAACTTGAATATTTATCTCCATTTATGCCATAACCTGCTGTGTGAAGTTCGATTACATAATTACCATTTGATGTCTTATATGCCTTATCAATCTGTTTCGGCATATTAGCATATTTAGAAAGGTCAACCTCTTTAAGTGTTACACCAAGCATAATCTTTGCGTTTGCTTCGATATTCGCCTTAACGTCATCTGCTACTTCTGAAACAACCACACCATCTGCATCAACGCCAACAAAGATTTCTTCTTCGCTAACTGTTGTTACATAAACGAAACCAGCACCATTTTCTGCTTCATAAATTGCTGAAACATTTTCAAGTTTTTCGCTGATGAATATTTCTGTAAACTTACCTTCGCCTGCCTCAAGTGCTGCATTGAGATTATCTGCAAGAATTTCTTCTTCTGTACGAATATCTGCAGTACCGCCACCAAGGATAATTGCAGTATTAAGAGCATCTTTAATTGCATTTTTATATGCACCTGTTGTCATTGTTGCACCTGAAACAGTTGCAACATCATCAATAGTGTCGATTGCAGCACCCTTTGCTGTGTCGCCATAAGTTTTTTCAACACCAAGTGTTTCATTACTTGAAAGACAAACAGCACCTGTTACAACACCATTTGCATCAACACCACACATAACAACCATATTAGGACCATAGCCCTTTGTTGTGAGTTTAATTACACAACCACCATTTGATGCTGTAAATGCCTCTGTAACAGTTTCGGGAAGTGTATATTTTGTAAGGTCAACTGCTGTAAAATCGCCACCATCGGGCATTACAACAAGTAATGCTTCATTAGCTGCAGCAGCTTGATTTTTTTCAATAAGTGGAGCAGTTACAGAATTTGTTAACGCAAGGGCAACCGCCATAACTGCACAAATAATTGTAAGGGAGATAATACTTTTAATGTGTTTTTTCATTATTTCTTACCTCCAAACACTTTTCTTGATGTTTTTGCATCAATGAACGGATTCACAATATTCATAAGAAGGATTGCGAATGACACGCCCTCAGGATATCCACCCCAGAAACGGATGAGTACAGTTATCACACCTGCACCAATACCGAAAATAAGTTTACCTTTTGCAGTGGATGGAGAAGTAACATAATCTGTTGCCATAAAGATAGCGCCCAACATAAGACCACCTGAAAGCACCCAAGCAAGAGTTGTTTCAAGATTTCCACCTTCAACAGCAAATGTGAAAAGGAATGTTGTTCCGATAAATGCAACAGGAATATGCCATGTAATTACTTTACGAACTATAAGGTAAATTCCACCGATAAGAAGTGCTACTGCACAAGTCTCGCCAAGAGCACCGCCACATTTACCAAGGAACAAGTCCATAAGATTAACTGATTTGTCGTTTGCAAGGTCAGCAAGTGGAGTTGCACCTGATACTGAATCCAAGCCATTTGGGAAAACAGCCTTAGTCATTGAGCCGAAAGCAATAAGCATAAACACACGAGCTGCAATAGCAGGGTTTACGATATTCTTACCAAGACCACCAAAGATTCCTTTTACAATAATTATTGCAAAAAGTGAACCTACTGCTGCTTGCCATAATGGAATATTTGCAGGAAGATTAAGTGCTAAAATCAAACCTGTAACGACCGCACTTAAATCTCCTACTGTTTGTTCTTTTTTAATAGCAAGATTAAAGAGTGCTTCACCTGCTACTGCTGAAATAACACAAACTGCAATAACAAGTAATGCCGACAAACCGAAAAGTATAACCGCTGCAACTGTTGCCGGAACAAGGGCAATAACAACATCAAGCATTGTTCTCATTGTTGAGTTGTTGCTACGGATATGTGGAGAAAATGAAACATGAAGTTTGTTTTCCATTATGCCTTAACCTCCTTTTTCTTTGCACGTTCTTCCATAAGCAAATTCTTTGCTAAACTGTTAGTTTCAGCCAAAGGACGCTTTGCAGGACATATATACGAACAGCATCCGCAAAGCATACAAACGTCTGCACCAAGTTTTTCAAGCATTTCAGCATCCTTGTCCTTATATGCCTTTGCAATAGCAGCAGGATTAATACCAAAAGGACAACTGTTTGTACACTTGCCACATCTGATACATGCTGTTGTTTTAGCTGTTCTTGTTTCTTTTTCATTCAATGCAAGAATAGCATTTGTCTGTTTAAGTACCGGAACTGAAAGTTCAGGAACAGCGATACCCATCATCGGACCACCATAGAGAACCTTCATAGGCTCACTAACGAAACCACCACAGAAATCAAAAACGTCAGCAAGTGATGTACCGATAGGTGCAATAACATTTTTAGGCTCTTTAACAGCACCACCATCAACTGTAATTATTTTTTCAACAAGTGGCATACCTGTTTTAATATATCTTGCAATATTAGCCATTGTTGATGAGTTACAAACGATACAACCCACATCCGCAGGAAGCTTACCGGCAGCAACTACTCTGCCTGTTGTGTTATATATAAGAACTTTTTCGCCACCCTGTGGATACACCGAAGGAAGAACCTTAACCTCAATCTTCTTATACTTTGCAGCAATATTTTTCATACTTGTAATCGCTGCTGTCTTATTCTTTTCAATGCCAATAATTACTTTTTCAAAATTGAAATATTTATCAGCAGTTTCAATAGCAAATAAGATTTCATCTGCTCTGTCAACCATTGTTACAGAGTCACTTGTTATGTATGGTTCACATTCGGCACCATTGATAACAAGAGTATCTATCTTTTTGTCTGTTGCAAACTTTACATAAGTTGGGAAACCTGCACCACCAAGTCCCACAATACCACTCATTTTAACTGCTTCAATAAAATCTTCTTTACTGTTAATCTGTGGTGCTTTGATTGTGTCATCAGGAGTCATTTCCCCGTCAGATTCAATAGTAATTGCAGAAACCCTTCTTCCGTTTGATATAACTATATCCGCAATACCTTTCACCGTACCTGAAACACTTGAATAAACAGGAGAAGAAATCATACCATCCTGTTCAGCAATCATAGTACCCACCGATACTGAGTCGCCGACTTTAACTATGGGTTTTGCCGGTTTACCAATGTGCATAGCCATAGGAATTGTAACCATTGATGGTACAAGCATTCTTACGGCTGACATACCAGCAGTGTTTTTTCTGTGAGGTATATGAATACCTTTAATAGAAAAAGCCATAAATTCATCCAACCTTTCTTCACTTCTATGTGGATAACCACATAGTACAACGACTATATTATATCGTAGAATATAACACTATGTCAATACAACTGAATTGATAAAAATAATACCAAAAACATTGTAAGAAATGCCAATTTTTCTTTTGATGTTTACATACAAAAAATCCCCTTGACTAACTCAAGGGGGTTAAGTTATATTTTGTTTTTAAAATTTAAAAATCAAAGAAGCCCTTTGCACCAAACATAATATAAACAACATCGTTAAGACCTTTAAGCACAGTATTGAGAATTGTGTCAAATTCACTTGGCTCTGCTGCTGGTTCATAAACACCGATTTCAACAAGCATATCGTGAACTTTTTCAATTACTTCATTGTCTTTTTCGAAATCATTGACTGTCTTTTTAGTCATTGCATCTGCTTCTGCAAGAATTGCTTCCTGTTCTGCAGTGAGAACATAACCTGTTTCATCACAATATCTTTCAAGGTCATTGAGGTAGTTTTTAAGTGGCTTTAAGTTTCTTGCACCATTAAACTGTGGGTAATAATACTCTCCGTTAGGGTCATCACAACTATCAACAGTTGTTACATGACCTGTTGCAAGATTAAGAGCAAGTGAAAGAGCAGTATTATTGTGTTCAAGTTCGTGTTTCTGCTCGTAGAAATACCATGTTGAATCCTTGTAAAGACAAGTTGAAATATCAATAGAACCATCAGGAGAAAGCTCTCTGCCCTGTGTATCTTCAAACTTTGTTCCAAATGGAACGAAAGATGTTCCGGGGGCAGTTGAATCAATATTGATAATTTCGTCAGAATTTGTTATAAGTGCACTCTTCATAAATCCGAAAAGGCTATAATCAGCTGTACATTCACCAAATGTAAGACCGTAACCTGCTATGAATGAGAAGGATACACCTTCAGCCTGAAGATTTGCAATATTTTGGTGAAGTCTTGATTTTGCTGCATAGAAATTATCGACTTCTTTTCTTACAACATCAGATGTAATAAAGCCCGTTGCCATAACCTCTTCATATCTTGCAAGAGGAGCCATATTACTAAGTGAAGGTGTTGCACCGAAGATTTCCGTTGAAAGACCCCTTAATGCCATGTCAATAAAATCACGAAGAACCTGTTTTGGAGCCATACGAAGTGCAACATTTATAAGGTATCCCCAAGGCTCGCCTATAAGGTCACCAATAAGACCATTATAGAAAAGGTCAGCAGACATAGGCTCACAATAGCTTTGAGTGAGCATATCAGCAATAACTTCTGTACCGTCCCAAGCACCAACAATACCTACAACTCTCTTAATATGGTTCTCAGCTGCTGTTGGATATGCGTCGATATATGCAGTTGTAATAGATGCACCCATACTCATAGGCACAAGAACAACATCTTTTGCACCAACTTTGTTTTCAGCAATAATTGTTTCAATAAAATCGTGGAGTCCTTCCACATTTTTTGATGTGTACGAGAAGGCGTTGTAGTTGAAAACATAGAGATAATCTTCATAGTTTTCACCAAACTTTTCTTTTGCTATATCCTGACAAGGAATTGATGAGTAAAAGCGTTCTCTTGCTTCGCTACGCATCTCACCATCTTCGCCTTCTGCCCAAGGATATTCAGAAACAGGTTTTGCATATCTTGGAGTTACAACTCTTGGATGAGGATTACCCTCTTCATCAACAAGGTTGAATTTAAAGAGATTTCTAAGAAGGACCTTAACATCTTCCTCGTCTATTATACACTTTCTAATAACAGAGGATGCTAAAAGGTCTCCTACAACCTTAGCGATTGTAGCAATAGTTGTTTCATCAGAAAGTGCCTCATCAAATGAATTGAAAAGATTCCATCTTGACTGATATTTACCTTCTGCAATAAGAGAAGAGTAATTTTCATAATCCTGAAGAGTACCATTTTCAAATGCACCCTCCTGTGTATAACTTTCATCAAAAAGATATGAATAGCTCTGTCCGATACCTGTTACAAACACAATAAGACTGTTTTCGCCATCTGCGAAAACGCTTTCCATATTGGAAACAGTAACATTGTTTTGAGTTTTTTCACTTGCAGATGACGGAATTAATGCCATAGACACAAGCATAGCCATAACAAGAAAAACTGCAATAACCTTTTTCATTTTTAAAACCCCTTTCGGATACATCTTATATATTCCATTTGAAAATTAACTATTATAATTTAACACCTGTAAGCAGATAAATCAAATCAGTAAGTTGGAAATAAAGATTAAAGAAATCCATCTCAAAAAGGCCAAGAACTGCATCAGCCTTTGTATAATCGCCAAATTCTGTAAGATATTCTCCATCACCAAGAACATATTCAGAAATTGTAAGTATTTCGGTTTCATAAACTGATGTATCAGCTTCATTGATTGTTATCATACGAATACCCCTTGTTGCAGGGTCGCCATAAGAACCAAAGGTGCAACCGGGAGTGTTTACAATATCAACACCATCTACTTCAACTATAAATGAATTAAGATGGTCATGACCTGAGAAAGTAGCAACAACATCGCCTGTTTCTACAAAAGCATCAAACTGTCCGTAGTTATAGTAGCCTGGGCATGGAGCTTCAAGAAGATAGCCTTCCTTGATATTATATACAAAAGGTAAATATGTGTAGGACTTTCCTTCATAATTTCGTGTTGCTTCACCGAGAGCGAAAGGAAACTCGTAGAACATTACTTCATTAATTTCCTGAACGATGATATGCTGGAAAGCCATTGCTTTTACAGTTTCACCACCATTAGCAGCCTTAACTGTGGCCGATGTGTTTTTATACCACTCTACTTGGTCTGCATGAACACAGTCATATCCGAGTCTGTTGCCCTCATCGTCATAGGAATATGAATTTGAGTCAAACATATAAAGATTATATGCTATTTTTTTACCGTCCGAACTCTTTACAGTAAGATTGTGAGTACCTACACCTGTAAGTGATGGCACTGCATCATAAGCAAGACAGTATTTACCACCATAGAGCTTATACATATTAAAAAGTTCCTCACGGGAAACGCCCTGCTCGTCGTCATGGTTACCAAAAACAAAAGTAAAATATGTTTGAGTATCAACAAAAATCTCACAAAGCTCTTTAATTGCATCTGCCTTTGTTTCCTTTGATGCTGTTGAGTTATCGCCACCAAGAACAACTAAATCAGGTTGATGAGTTTTAATCATATCTTTAATAAATGCAACTGTTGTTTCGTGAATAGGATAATCATCCTGAATATCACAGATATTAAAAATCTTAAACTCTCCGTTTTCATCAAATTTAAGCACACCATTTTCACCGGGAACGGCTGCAAAAGCAACAGCAGAATGAGTAAAAATAAGCAGTATGCTCAAAAGAATTGAAATTACCTTTTTCATAATAAAATCCCCCTATAATAATACATATTAATTCTACTACCAAAAAAAGTTATTGTCAAACTTAATAAGCTACTTTTTTATAAAAAAAGAGTCAACACCCTTTCAAAAAGTGTTGACTCATTAATAAATTTATAATTGTTTACAATTAACCTTCAAGCATACCGTGATATCTACCCATCCAGTATGGAAGTGAATATGTTGTTGAACCTTCCATTTCACCTGTATTATGAGCATCGTTTAAATCATATGATGAACCGTTATACTTGTGGAATGCTCTTTCATCAGGTGCTGCAATAGTTAACTCATACTTACCGAGACCCACTACAAGACCAAGTATTTTAAGAATGTCGTTGTCTGAATTCCAGAAAGGAGGAGTATATGCATCCGGGTCAAATGAAAGTTCATTTGTTCCACCAATACCTACATCGTCAAGGTCAAGTTCATAAACATCATCACGATTTTCATTTGTTGCAAGGAATCTTCTCAAGTCAACAGGATGACGTGAAAGTGACCATGATGCAGTTTCGATAAGGCTATTGCCATAAGCATCTGTCTTTTCCTCGTTAGGATATGCAAGCTGATAAATATAATACCAAAGAGGATTTTCACTATTACCTGTTGAGAACCACCAGTCATCAAGAGCCTCTCTGTAATATGTAAGAAGTTCTTCGTCATCTTCAAGCTGGAAGAGAGTGTAGAAGCCAAGCATTGCCATTTCTTCGTCAGAATGGTTGAGAATCAATCTGTAAATAGTATCAAATGTCTCTGTTCCTACAATAGGACGAAGAAGGAAGCCTAAAATAGGAGATACGCTATTTGCATATTCAAGAATTGACATATAGTATCTTTCAAGTTCCTGAGTCATAATCTCAGCGTACTGATACTGTTCATCAAGAGCTGCCATCTTGTATTCATCTTCCCACTTCTGATAACCTGTAACATGTGCCGCAACCTTAAATACAGTAAGAAGAACAAGAGCGTTAAGTGGTGCACCACCAAGAACCTGACCATTATGGAAGTATGTTCTTGAGAACTTTGCCCATGTTGTTGGCTGACCTGAACCGTCAACCATATTATATGAGTTGTCAACAAGATGCTGAGCAAATCTATCCATTGTATATGAAATCATATTTGCAAGTTCAGGGTCTTCAGGACCAAGAATATCATAAGCAAGTTTGTAAAGGAATACGTGACCGATAATTTCGTCAGAACTTGTATCGCCCTTATAGAAAATATCTTCGATTACCCTATCCTCACCGATGAGGTCATCCCAAAGTCTTTGAGGAATTTCACCTGTTGCGTCAACCGTAAGACCACGATAATTTTCACCGTGAAGAAGGAAATCACTTCCGTCAGAATAAGTCTTTGTTGAAACGCCTGTTGCAGTTCCGTCACCATTGTGTGACCAGTATGCAAAGCCATCAAAGTCATCATTTTCATCCTTGAAGGAATATGTTCTTGCCCAAAATCCTTCAAGATTTCTTGTACGCATTGCATATTCGCCTTCTGTTTCGGCAGGATTAGCCCAACCTTCAGTATTGAAGAGCTTCAGGTTTTCTTCCTGATTCTGAACATAGGAGCGTTTACCATACTTCATATAATCTTCGTTCATTGTGTTGAACATTTCAGCAGGGCTCTTAAATGGAACATTCTGTGAATAGTCACCACCAACGAGAGTAGCTTCATTGGTATAATACTTACCTGTCTCAAGGTCCACAACAGTACCACTTCTCTGTGCACGATTATAGGACTCAACTGTTCCCTGACGCATTGAGATATATGTAAGCAAAAGAACTGCTTCTGTTGAAAGTGTTGCTGTTTTTCTTGCATCCTCAATCTGTTCAGGTGTTGCATCAGGGTCATTCTTGAGCACTGCATAACGCATAAGCTCACCACCTGCGTACATTGATGTCCACAAGCCATCGTTATCGCTTTCTTCAGGTACCCATTCACCATCTATAAGATAGGCATTTGAAACCATACCACGTCTTGCAACATATTCCCATGTCTGCTCGTTCATAATTTCAGCCTTTTCAGTACCATTTATGTCAAGCATTTCAATATGAGAATAACCTTCTTCCATTACTGTCCAGATACCATTTTCACCGTCAGCAAAAATTGCGAGAACTTTGCCTTCACCTGTATCAGCAGCATAGAAATATCTGTCACCCATAAAACGCTGTTCTTTATCTCTTTCGTTTGTTGCTTTTTCGTCAACTCTGAGAACACCGTAATCGGTAATTGTCCACACAGCGCCATCTTTTGTTGTTACTGACTGTGCTTTTTCATAATTGTTCTTATCTTTTACATTTGCAGGAACAGTTTCGTCACTAAGCTCATATCTTGTAACAATTTTCTGAAGATTATCACCTTCAGCTACTGCACCAAGTGTATAGTCAACCTTTTCAGCCTTTTCTACTATTTTTGTAGGTTCAAGCACAACATTGAGTGTAACGCTATGTGTGAGACCTTCTTCATTTTTAGCAGTAATTACAGCTTTACCTTCTTTGAGTGCTGTAACACGTCCCCATTCATCAACTGTAGCAACATCAGTAGGTTCTGCAGTCCAAGTAAGCATTCTCTTTTCAGTTCCTGCCATTGCATAATCCACTGTTCTGCTATCTCCGATACTCATTTCCCAATTTTCAGGAACGATAAGACGCAAAGCCGGTTCTTCAGCATTTGCTGCAAAAACAGCCATAGGTCCAAAAGCTCCTAAAAGAAGAGTAAGCGAAAGAATAATTGCGATAATTCTTTTCATAATAATTCTCCTTTTGTCCTTTGATTTTTTGACAAAAAACTTGTTTTTATCAAGACAAATTATCACATATATCATAACATTACCAGTTAATTCCGTCAAGGATAAAAGGTGAATTTACACTTAATCAATATCATTCCCATATATCTCATAAGAAAAATGTTTGAATTTTATTATTACTGTGGTATAATCAGTTTAATCATTAAAGTGAGGGAATAATTATGACTAACTTTTTTTCACAAATAATTTTCAAACTTCTTTCTGTATTACTTGCTCTCGGGTTTGGTATAACAGGTACTATTACCGGCACAAATTCAAGCGATGCGATTGAAACTCCTGATGATTTTACTCCCGTTGTTCGATTTGTTGTATGTTCAGACATTCATCTTAACGGTGATGAGGACCAGCAAGCTGCAATAAGATTTGCAAACTTATTTAAGGATATGTATTCTTATGCACAAGGGTGTGAATATAAAAAGCTTGATGCAGTTCTTGTTGCAGGTGATTTTACCGGTGGCGGTGCAGAAAAGGAATACCAGATATACAATAAGATTATTGAAGAAAACAAAAAAGATGAAACTCAGGTGCTTACTGTACTTGGAAACCACGAATTTATTGATTATCGTGATGTAGATGCAAGCGTCGGCTATGATGTCTATCGTCAATACGTAAATGAAGATGTTGATACTGATGTTGTTATCAATGGTTATCACTTTATCGGTGTTTCTTATGATGACAATGGTCAAACCTTCAGTGGAAAGACTGAATGGCTTGATAAAAGACTTGCTAACGCAACAGCAGAGGACCCCAGCAAACCTGTTTTTGTTTATCAGCACCCACACCCTGCTTTTACAGTTTACGGAAGTGTAAACTGGAGTGATGTTGATACACGACTTGTTTTAAGCAAATATCCTCAAGTTGTTAATTTCTCTGGTCACTCTCATTATGCTGCAAGTGACCCACGAAGCGTATGGCAGGGCGAATTTACTGCAGTTGGTTGTGGCTCTTTATCAGCATTTATGGGCAACCTAAATTACATTGAAGGTGACCAGGATGCTCCCGGAAATTCCGGTGGTGCGTGGCTTGTTGAATGTGACGCTGACGGAAATGTGAGAATGCGACTCTATGATATTGAAAACAGAATTTTCTTTGAAAATATTGATTACTATTTCACTAATTTGAGTGACTCATCAAAAAGAACACATAGCTGGGAAAACCAAGAAGCTCGTGATACTGCTCCTGAATTCCCTGAAAATGCAACTGTAACATCCTATGTAAATGAAAACTCCGAAACTATCATTTCATTCCCTGAGGCAACAGGCTATTATGCTGCAGAAAGTTATAAAATTATAGTAACAAAGAACTTAAAAACCGTCTATGAAAAAACGGTTATTTCAGAATATGTCCGTGCTACGGATGATGATGTTACCGTGAATTTAGGACAACTTTCAAGTGGCGATTATAAAGTGAAAATCACTGCTTATAGCCCTTATGCAAAACAAGGCGAAACAATTAAACAAACTATAAACGTTTAATAAAAAGTCCCCTTGGAGTAAATCCAAGGGGATTATTTTTTGATTATTTTATCAATGCATAGTGTCGAATGCTAACAGAAACGAGTTTATCGTAATCGGCTATATGTATAAACGAACCATCTGCCATTGGATAAACTGTCAAGCCCTCTGCTTCGTGGTCACGACCACTTACGGTTCTTTCAAATAGTGTTTCAACCTTACCTGTTTTCACATCAACCGTCTGTACCATTTCCGTTGCAGAGTCTTTGACATCGTATGACATATAGAGAAGCCCGTCATAGTACTCTGCACCCTGAATTCTTGTAATAGGCTCGGAAAGCATAATTTTGTGTGAGAATGTCATATCATCAAGGTTATAAGCTAAAATACAATCTGTTTCATGAAATTGTGAGGTATAAAGATATCCGTTTTCACCATCAACTGCACAGTAAGGAATACCGTCGTCAAGATATTCTGTACCAAGGTCGTAATATTCCCCTGTAAATTCAAGTGTTTCTGCATCATAAATAAGAATAAGGTTATAAGTATCCGTTTCATCTTCCGTTGCAGCATAAATTTTTCCGTTGTAATAACTTATGCCACCGATATGGTCGCTATTATATTTATCCTTGATTTCCTTTGGAATGGCATTATGATTTTCAATTACTTTTTCAAAACCATCCGCTGTCCATTTTGCCATACCAACAAGTTCAAGTGCTGCGATTGAACCTGCTGTGTAAAAGTATTCACCGTCAGTCGTAATACCCTGACTCATAAGAAGGGCTTCATCAAGAGTAAATTGTTCCGTTCTTACAAGCTCTGCATTTGGAGACGAGCTAATCTCACCACCATTTATAAAGCCTGAAAGCAAGAGAATAAGTGAACTGAAAATTGCCCATACGGATTGAATTGTCTGTGAAACTGCCATATATACTACCTCCAATATATGAAAATTCATTTAATCATATAATATGTAACCAAGCCAAAATTTTGCTAAACGCTGAATTGAAGAAAGATGCTATATTTTCCAAGGTGTTAGGTGTTGGTGGTTGAACATTATTACCAATGATTTCGCTCACATTCCCCTCATCATCAAGTGACAGAACCATATAGTTTATGTTATATGTTTCATCTTCATAGAGAAGTGCTATATTGCCATCGGAAAGTTCAGTAAGGCAGGAATAAGCATAAAATCCGTCAGTAACATTATAGGTTGAAATCCAATCAATATCGTTTTCATCATTCACAAGACCAACTCTTATAACACCGTCTGCTCTATCCAAAAAGTTAGATGGATATGAGCCGAGAACCACCTTTTTACCATCAATGGTCTTACTTGTGTTAATAAACGAGCTCATACAACTTCCCTTTGCAAGAAGGTCACAGTTTGCAGAAATCATATTCCAAGTTACACCACCGTCATAGCTATCAGCATAACAAACATAGTTTGAATTGGTTCTGCAAAACATTCTCAATACGCCATCATTAAGTTCAATAATCTGTGATTCATTTGTTACGACGAGTCCTATTCTGTGTCTTGTTTCGCCACTTCTATGCCATGTAGCACCACTGTCATCAGAATAAATTGTACTTACATTTTGTCTTCCACCGTAATTATCATATACACAGAAGATAATTCTTTCTTTTCCGTCAACATTTGTTACAATTCCCCTACCAGGACAAACTCCTAGAAATTCTTCCTTGCTATCTTTTACAAAAGCAGAAAGATTTACGGGGTTACTCCAAGTTACACCATTATCGTCACTATATCTCAACCAGATATATGAAGTATAATAACAACAAAATTCTGCATCAGTATAGTACACATTTTGCTGAATATTGACACCTTCACTACCCTTTTGTGCCATATACAATGGTTCACCATTTTTATAAAGATTATATTCACCGTCAACGCTATATTCAGTTTTGTCAGACGAATCTAAGGAGTAAATTGGCGCAAGTTTACCATTAAAATCACCAATATAATAATTAAAGGTACGAATATTAGATTTAGCACTACCTGTCGTCAAAAGCATACGATTCACGCCATCAATTTCTGTAAATCCGGTACCCCTTTTAGCATAATCCGAGCCACAACCTGATGGGAAAGCGTCGGAAATAACGAAAAGTCGGCCATTTGATGACTGAACAATAGCAGAGTCAATGAAAGATGCACTTTTTGTGCTTGTTACACCATCAGCATAGTCATCAAATGAGTTGAGTGTGCCATATTTCCAATTTGTATAGCCATCACTTGAAATTGCATAGCCAATATCAATGTTTGCAGGTGAATCAAGCCCTGAATCATAACGTTTATCGGCAACTGCAATAACCGAGCCATTATTAAGTGTATAAAGAGCAGGTATTCTGAATGTTTTTGACCCAAGAACACCGTTGTCAAATGGTCTTTCGTAATCTACTGCAAAAGCAGTTGTTACAAATACATTCAAAATCAATACCGTGGCAATAATAATCGAAAATATCTTTTTCATTTTCACTACCCCTTAATATGAGCTTTTTTATATTGTAGCAAACATAAATTTATAAATCAACATAACAAGCATAAAAATCCCCTTGGATTGCTCCAAGGGGACTGTTTGTTTATTGTGTATTGCAGGCGTGGAAGCCTGCCACTACGCGATTTTATAAATCTTATTTAGACTTATTTGCTTTCAGCGATTGCTGCCCGTCCAGCAATTAGCAAAGTGGGGATTTACAAAGACCTATTATGCCTCTTTTTCTATACTAATACTCAATCGTTCTTCATCGCTGTAATACCATAAGAATTTGATTTACATTCATCTTCTTCATCTGCAATAACGATACGGTACTAAACTCTGTTTCAAAAAAGATGTTTTTATTTACTTTTATTGCATGTTGTGCTATAATTATAGCAAAGGTGGTTATAAAATGAAAAGATTTGAAGAAATATACGTTGAGATTTCAAACATCTGCAACTTAAAATGTTCATTTTGTCCAGGCACAACAAGAAATCTCAAAAGAATGAACAAAGAAGAGTTTAAAATAGTTCTTAATAAAATTAAACCATACACTGACTTCATTTGTTTTCATCTTCTTGGCGAGCCGCTCTGTCACCCTGACTTTGAAGCATTTCTAAAAATCGCCGAAGAAATGAAATTCATGGTTAAAATTGTAACAAACGGCACCTTGTTGAGCAAAAATAAAGATGCTTTGTTAAATTCAAAATCACACTATATAACTTATATTTCATTACACTCTTTTGAAGCAAATGACAACAATATTTCATTTGAAAAATATCTTAACGATTGTTTTGAGTATACAAAATCTGCTGAAAACAAGAAGTTCGTTGTCCTAAGACTTTGGAACAATGGCGGAAAAGATAGTTTGAATGATGAAATTTTAGCAAAACTCGAAAATTATTTTCCAAAGCCTTGGGTCGAAGAACAGAATGGCAAGAAAATAGGAAGCACGATACACATTGAATATGGCGATAAATTCGATTGGCCAACACTCGAAAGTGATGACATCAATGAAAACGTTTTCTGTCCTGGCCTTCGCAGTGCGATAGGAATTTTAGCCGATGGTACAGTTGTTCCTTGTTGCCTTGATAATGATGGTACAATAAACCTTGGAAACATCTTTGAAACCGATTTAGAAAAAATCATAAATTCAGAAAGAGCACAAAATATCTATAATGGATTTTCAAACAGAAACGCCTGCGAAGAACTTTGCAAAAGATGTAGCTATGTTAGAAAGTTTTAATATTAAATAAAAATAAAAGCCCATCTGTTTTGAACTGCTCCAAGGGTAAAGATGATTTGAATTGCCAATAAATGCACCGAAGGGTGCAATGCATAGTGAAACCATTTCATACTCAACAAAAACAATTCATTGGACAAAAAAATCCACCCGATTTCTCGGGTGGAATTTTTATGTTAGAAATTAGTCCTTGATAGCTGCCTGTGGGGCGGTTAGCAAAGTGGGGAAATTATTACCAAATGAATGGTATCAGGCGGTATTTTACTTTTTGTTTGTATTCACGATATCCATTAAGTTCTTTCTCAAGGAATTCTTCTTCGTGCTTGATTCTTTTTGCAATTATAAATGGATATACCAAGAAAATAATAAACGAATAAACCGAACCCAACACAATCGGCATTGATAAAAACAAAAGCAAAGTTACACTATACATCGGGTGTCTGACAATGCCATATAATCCCGTATCGATTACCTTTTGGTTTTCCTGCACTTCTATGGTGCGACTCAGATATGTATTTTCACGGAGCACCTCGGCATAGAGAATATATGCAATTATAAATATAACCGCTGCAACGATTACAACAGGTTTTGGCAATGCGTACCAACCAAAGCGTACACCAAGTCCTGCAACAACAAAACCTGCTAAAAACATAAGACCGCTTAGTTTAACGACAAGGCTTTGTTCATGTTGTTTTTCTTTTGCATCAAGTCTGCTTTTTAACAAGTCGGGATTTTTGAACAACATTACAATTCCTGCAAAAAACATAGGAATGAACAAAATACCCATCAGTAACCAACCGTTAAAAAATGAAAATGTACCCGCAGGTAAGAATATCAATACCCCAACTAAAACAACACCTAACAAAAATTTAGTTATTGCCCCAATAAACAATTTCATCGTCATAGTGTTTCTCCGTCAAACTTTTATTATAACTTTACTATATTATATCACGCTTCATCAGAAGCCACAATAGAAAAAATCCCCTTGGATTGCTCCAAGGGGACTCGTTAATTTATTATGCTACGAAACGAATTCGTGGAGAATTACATTTCCTTGATAGCTGCCTGTGTGGCGGTTAGCAAAGGGGGAATATTAATGCTTATCCATAATACAATATTCCCTTTTACAACTTGAACAATCCCCAAAGCATTTGTTAGCAATTTCTTTTTTTGATACGGCAGTATTTATATAGTCGTTAAATTCTTTCTTTGTACTTAAAACATGTGTTGATAATGATATATTAATTTCTGGATAAATTTTCTTATAGTAACGTATTTCTTCTATCTTTTTTTGCAGTTCATTGTATGTTACGTTGCTATTAATTAATTTTAAAAACGAATACTCTGTTATATCGTGTTCCCTACACAAGCTATATAATAAAGATATTTCAGCATAAGTTTTACCAGATGCTACTAATTTTGCCTTTGTTTCTTCTGAAATATTATGTTTTTCACACAGTATACATATTTCATTAATTTCTTGGTTACGTTTTTCTCTGTTTATTCTTCTTGCTTCTATACGTTCTTTTTGAACTTCTTCTAGTCTTTTTATTTCAATATTAAATTTGAATTCGTCTAGTGTTACTGTTTTAATCCAATTATCCGATGTCATAAAAGGAAGGTTTTTATTTTTATACATAAGTTTGGCATGCTTTACAGCATTTTGGAATGATTCATAATCAAGTTTTGCTAATTCAGTTCTTTCTATATATCCAAGTTTATATTTCTCTCTTAATTCATTCAAAATACTTTCTTTTTGATTTTTTTCAAAAGAAATACGATTTGATTTCTGACTATTAATTTTCCATACGTAAGCTTCATTAATAACAAAATCATTTGTATTTGAATATAGTATTTGATTTATCAACTTTCGGTCAACAGAAAAATAAGTTGCGATTTGTCGTGCTTTTAATCCATTGGGGTGTTTATAGAGCAAATCCATAATACCCATTTTACTAACGCTCATTAAATCTTCACCTCTTTTATATATTTTATCATATTATATTTATATTTGCAAATATGCACAAAAATCCCCTTGGATTGCTCCAAGGGGATTCGTTTATTTATTTGCTTTTCCGAATAATTCAGTTAAGAATTAGTCCTTAATTGCAGCCTGTGGTGTAACGAAGAAATGTAGGAATTGCTACTCGTTTATTTTCTTATACAGCCCAATTGATTTTCCATCAAATCAAAGAGTTTATCCTCCTTTGTTTTTAATTCAATCGTAGGGCGATGACGCATTTTATTGTATAATTTTTTAAAAAATAAAAACACATAAACTATCAGTACAAGCGGTGCTACTACAACATACGACAGATATTCAAAGAATTTCCCGATGCACTTTTTGAAAACAGATTCTTCTTTTTCATCTAAAAACGAATTATTTTGAGGTCCTATATATTGAATTGTTCCTTTAAATTCAATTCTATCTTCATACTCGTTTATTTTCGAAATAAACCAATGACCGCCGGAGTGTCCCGCTCTTTCCACTCCAAAATGTATTTCATCGTCAACTATTTTCACAATATAACTATCAAACCAATAGAACTGGTTATCATTATTATTAAAATACCCTATCTTATTCAAAAAATCTTCTTTTGTTCCCGAAAACTCGAATGTATATTCTTGTGACATATGCATCACCTCATTTTTTATAATTATATCATATCGCACATCGAATTTCAATATAAACAAAAACTCCCCATATTCTTTCGAATACGGGGAGCTGATTGCACATTTAATAGCTGTTATATAGCTACAATTGATGTAGGAGAAGTTGCAAAACCCTTGATTTTATTGGGGCTAGCTTAATTCCTTCATCCCTTGATAGCTGCCTGAGCTGCTGCAAGACGAGCGATTGGCACACGGAATGGTGAGCAAGATACATAGTTGAGACCAATCTTGTGACAGAATTCAACTGAAACAGGGTCGCCACCGTGTTCACCACAGATACCGTAGTGAAGGTTCTTGCCACTTGCCTTACCCTTAGCTACTGCCATTTCCATAAGTGAGCCTACGCCACTCTGGTCAAG
>JAFYSE010000029.1 GCA_017546665.1 Clostridia bacterium
GTCTCACCTTCCGGTTCGGTCGGTGCTTCTGCTCCGCAGAGGTGTCCACCGGACACCCGCACCCTCGACGACCCGCCGTTGGTTTATCTGTAAGGTTGGTTCGGGCTGTCGGGGACGCCAGCCCCTACGAAAAGAGTTCGACAAATTATAATTTATTGAACAAAAAAGCGGGACACTTACTGCCCCGCCCTACCATATACTATTTAATTACAGCTATTGTTTCTACTTCAACAAGCACATCTTTTGGAAGTTGTTTTGCTGCTACGCATGAACGAGCAGGTTTTGAAGTGAAATACTCTGCATAGATAGCGTTGAATGCTGCAAAATCTTCCATATTCTTAAGGAAACAGGTTGTTTTAACAACGCTTTCAAGGTCGCTACCTGCTGCCTCGAGAAGGTTTTTAATATTCTCACAAACCTGAGTTGTCTGCTCCTCGATTGTTACTGCTTCGATTTCGCCATTAGCAGGGTTAATTGCAATCTGTCCTGATGTAAAAACCATATTGCCCACAACCTTTGCCTGTGAATATGGGCCGATTGCTGCAGGTGCTTTATCTGTACTGATTGTTTTAATCATAATTATTCTCCTTATACAAGTTTGTAGCCTTGGCTTGTCAATTCGTTTCTAATCATTTCAATATGCTCAAAGTTTCGGGTTTCAAGCAAAATACGAAGATAGCAACCATTGATTTCTGAGTTTTCGGATGCTCTTTCGTGGTGGATTGAAATAACATTACCACCAAGGTCTGCGATAATATTTGAAACACCTTTAAGCTGACCTGGTTTGTCAACAAGCTCGATTGTAAGTGAATATGTACGACCACTTGTGAGAAGACCACGTTTGATGACACGGGAAAGAATTGTAACGTCGATATTACCGCCTGACACAAGGCATACAACCTTTTTGCCCTTAACATCCACTTTATTGAACATTACTGCTGCAACTGCTACTGCACCCGCACCTTCTGTAACAAGCTTCTGTTGTTCAATGAGTGTAAGAATTGCAGTTGCGATTTCGTCATCACTAACTGTTACAACTTCGTCAACATATTTCTTTACATATTCAAATGTATTTGCACCCGGCTCTTTAACTGCAATACCGTCGGCAATAGTTGAAACATTTTCAAGGCGTTGGATTTCATCGTCCTTGATTGAGTTGTACATGCTTGGTGCACCCTTTGCCTGAACACCATAAATCTTAACATTAGGATTAAGTGCTTTAATGGCAAATGAAACACCGCTGATGAGTCCGCCACCACCGATTGGCACAACAACTGCATCAACATCTTTAAGCTGGTCAAGAATTTCAAGTCCGATTGTACCTTGACCTGCGATTACGTCGTCATCGTCAAATGGATGAACGAAAGTATATCCCTTTTCGTCTCTTAACTGTAATGCTTTATTATATGCATCATCATAAACACCTTCAACAAGGCAGATGTCTGCACCATAACTCTTTGTTGCTTCAACCTTTGAAATTGGAGCACCGTCAGGAAGACAGATAAGTGACTTAATGCCATTCTTTGTTGCTGCAAGTGCCACACCCTGTGCGTGGTTACCCGCTGAACAAGCAATAACGCCCTTTTCCTTTTCCTCTGCTGAAAGCTGACTGATTTTATAAGCTGCACCACGAACCTTGAAAGAGCCTGTTACCTGCAAGTTTTCTGTTTTGAGATAAACATCACAATCCTTACTGATTTTTGGTGCATAAATCATATCTGTTTTACGGATAATGTCCTTTAAAACAAATGATGCGTGATAGATTTTGTCAAGTGTTACCATAATACTACTTCTTTCAAAAAAAGATTAGAGTTATTCTATCACAGTAAATCAGTAAAATGCAATAGCAAAATATAAAAAATATGGTGGGAAACAACTCCCACCATTTAATTTACCATTTAATTGTTTCGTTGTAGTCGTCGTAGCCGTAATTCCCTGCGGTATTTTTAAGCAAATCAAACAAATCAACTTTTTCACCATAAGGGTCTTTCACGCTGATTTTCTTGAGAATTGGTCTGATTCTCTTTAAAAATCCTATGAAAACATCACCCTCGGGAGTGCCTTCATTGTAGGTTTGATTACCACGGAAAATATTTCGTACAAGTACAGTTGCATAGTCAATAAGTTTAACCTTTTTAATGCTTTTATCACATTTAATAAAGAGCAGTCTTGCAAGTGTGCCGAGTTTTACAGAGCAAAGAAGCTTACCTGCCATACGAAGTGCAAAAACAAGACCCTTACTCTCTTTAATATGGAATTTTCTCATGGCACGAGTTGTGTCGTCACGCAAATCAAGAAGGATATTTCTAATCATAGCATCAAAAACTGATGTTAAATATTCCTTACAGGACATTCCTTTTGTGTCATAATCGAAATCAGGTGTTGGGATACTCTCAATTTCTGCCTGATTTTCGCTCAATGTGACAAGTCTTATGTATGATGGGTCGGCAATAATTGAACCCGTTGTAACATCAAAGAATTTATTACCCTTTTCAGTGACAAATTCGTTGATACTCTGATTATGCATATGACCTGTGAAAACAAGATGCACACCCTCATCTGCAAGTAAGGTTGCAACTGTTTTATAATCATACATCAAAGCAGATTTGATTATTGAGAAAAGTGGTTGAATGGGCAATACGGGATAGTGGCAGATTGCGAACATTGTCTGGTTTTCTTCCCTCGCCTTTTTAGTCTGCACTTTAATCCATTCAACCTGCTTTTCGGTTAAACTGAATTGACCGTTTGTCTTGATGTCAGCATTTATTGCGAGAAGTCTTACCCCATCACTTAATTGCGCCACATAGGAAAGATGCTCCTCATCAACTGCAATCGCATCGGCAAAGCCAAAGTCTTCATATAATGTAATAAGTTCTTCCTTTGCTGTTGGCTCGGGCATATATCTGCCGTTTTCACCGAATGCGAATGGGTCGCCCTTCCAGTCGTGGTCAGCAGTTATAAGATAAACCTTTTTTCCCTTTGCTTTCAAATCATAAAGCAATTTAATAAACTTTTCGTGGCTTTTTCTTTCACCATTCTGTGTTAAGTCACCTACGATAAGTACTGTATCGGCTAAATCAGTTTCACCTAAATATTTAAAAACTGCATTGTTGATACTTTCTGTTTCTGCGAAGCATTTCTGCTCATAGTGCATAAAATCTTCATAATCTGCACCGCTACAACCTAAATCAGTATCAAAAAAATGCGGGTCAGTTAATACTAAAAATTTAAAATCTTTCATATATTCACCTTTTAAAATTATGCGGTTCGGTCGGTGAGACCGCCGACCCCTACAAAAGTAAAGCCTACAATTAAGTAGGCTTTTTAAATTATTCTGTAACTGTGAAACCTTCTGCTTCACGTTTTGCCTGAAGTGCAGCTACCATTTCTTTCTTCTCTTTACCTGAAATCTTGTAGAAGAACAATGGAAGAGAGCAAAGAAGCATACTGATACCTGGCACGATTGATACAAGTGAGAACATTGCAAATCTCATATCAGCAGGCATATCAAGTGCAGACATAACTGAAGATGATGAAAGCATCTGTGCAGGGTCAAGACCGATTACCATATACATAATAACGATGCCTGATGTTGCAAATGCATTACCAACCTTGTTGATAAAGCCCTGACAAGCCGCACCAAGAGCATTGTCA
>JAFYSE010000030.1 GCA_017546665.1 Clostridia bacterium
ACAAAGGATGAAGGCGGCCGTCATACTCCTTTCTTCAACAACTACAGACCTCAGTTCTATTTCAGAACAACAGACGTTACAGGTACAATTTCTCTTCCAGCAGGTACAGAAATGTGTATGCCTGGTGACAACGTTGTTATGGACGTTGAACTCATCACTCCTATCGCTATCGAAGAAGGTCTTCGTTTCGCTATCCGTGAAGGCGGTAGAACAGTTGGTTCAGGTGTTGTTACAAAGATTAACGAATAATCTAATTATTCAATAATTCTTGCCCCATCCTTTTGGATGGGGTTTTTTATTGACTTAATGGTTAAAATGTTCTATACTATATAAGCATTAAAAATAAAGGAATGTATGAAATGGAACAGAAAAAAATTGATAGAATAAATGAACTCGCAAGAAAAATGAAAGCAGAAGGTCTTACTGAAGAAGAAAAGGCAGAACAAGCAGTTCTTCGTCGTGAATATATCGACAGTTTTAAGCGTAGCCTTACAGGTCAGCTTGATAATATGTACATTGTTGATGAAAAAGGCAACAAAACAAAGGTTGAACGTAAGGGCAATAAGAAATAAAATTGAATATATTGGGGTATAAACAACTCAATAACTTGACTAAACCGCTAAATGTAGTGTATAATATTTAGTGGTTTATTTTTATTTTAATTGTAGGGGTCGGCGTCCCCGACGACCCGTATGAAGATGGGTTAAAAACTCATCATATCAAAATCCTATTAAGGAGTAATTCTTCATGGCAAAAAAGGCATCTTATGGTAACGAAAGCATTTCACAATTAAAAGGCGCTGACCGAGTTCGTAAACGTCCTGCGGTTATTTTCGGTTCAGATGGTATTGAAGGTTGTGAACACGCAGTTTTTGAAATTCTTTCAAACTCTATCGACGAAGCAAGAGAGGGCTATGGTGATAAAATCGTTGTAACCCGTTTTCTTGATGGTTCAATCGAGATTCAGGACTTTGGTCGTGGACTTCCCGTTGACTATAATAAGAAAGAAGACAGATATAACTGGGAACTTGTTTTCTGCGAACTTTATGCAGGTAGTAAGTATAATACAAATGATGCAAACGGAAGCTATGAATACTCTTTGGGACTTAATGGCTTGGGTCTTTGTGCTACTCAATACTCATCTGAATATATGGATGCTGAGGTTCATAAGGACGGATTTAAATATAATCTTCACTTTGAAAAAGGTGAAATTGCAGGTGAAATGCAAAAAGAGCCATATAACAAGAAGGACACAGGTACTCGTATTCGTTGGAAGCCCGACTTAAAGGTGTTTACTGACATCAATATTCCACTTGAATATTATCAGGAGACAATCAAACGTCAGTCCGTTGTAAATCAGGGTATTAAATTTATACTTAAAAATCAGATTTCAGGCAGCAGCTTTGAAACCTTTGAATATTGCTATGACAATGGTATTACCGACTATGTAAAAGAGCTTGCAAATGGTACAGAAATGTCTTCTGTTCAGTTTTGGTCAAGTGAAAGAGTTGGTCGTGACCGTGAGGATATGAAGGATTATAAGGTTAAGCTTACTGCATCTGTTTGTTTCTCAAATAAGGTTCAGGCAAAGGAATATTATCACAATTCAAGTTTCCTTGAACACGGTGGTGCACCTGAAAAGGCGTTCAGAAATGCCTTTGTTTATCAGATTGACAATTACCTTAAAACCAATGGTAAATATGTTAAGAGTGATGCTAAAATCACTTATCAGGACGTTGAGGACTGTCTCATATTAGTTGTTTCATCATTCTCAACACAGACATCTTACGAAAATCAGACTAAAAAGGCTATTACAAATAAATTCATTCAAGAAGCTATGACAGATTTCTTCCGTCAACAGCTTGAAATTTACTTCCTTGAAAACAAGCTCGACGCAGATAAGATTACAAATCAGGTACTTATCAATATGCGTTCAAGAATTAAGGCAGAAAGCACAAGAATTAACATTAAAAAGACGTTACAGTCAAGTAACGATATGACATCACGTGTTGAAAAATTCGTTGACTGCCGTAGCCGTGATGTAAATGAACGAGAAATCTTCATAGTGGAAGGTGACTCTGCTCTTGGTGCTTGTAAACAGGCTCGTGACTCATCATTCCAGGCGATTATTCCGGTTAGAGGTAAAATTCTTAACTGCTTAAAGAGTGAATATGACAAGATTTTTAAGAGTGATATTATCGTTGATTTGATTAAAGTCCTTGGTTGCGGTGTTGAGGTTAATTCAAAGAAGAGTAAGGATGTTTCTTCTTTCAATATTGACGATTTAAGATGGAATAAAGTTATTATCTGTACAGACGCCGACGTTGACGGATTCCAAATCAGAACACTTATTCTCACAATGATTTACAGACTTATGCCAACTCTTATTAAAGAAGGCAAGGTGTATATTGCAGAATCACCGCTTTATGAGGTTCGTTATAAGGACGAAACTTGGTTCTGTTACACAGAAAAAGAAAAAGCCGACGTTTTGGCTGAATTAGGAAATGTTAAATATACAATTCAGCGTTCAAAGGGTCTTGGTGAAAACGATGCCGATATGATGTGGCTTACAACTATGAACCCAAAAACTCGTCGTTTGATTAAAATTGAGCCTGATTATAACCCTGAAGCAGTAGCAGAAAAATTTGACTTGCTTTTAGGTGATAATCTTCAGGGAAGAAAAGACCATATTGCCGAGAATGGCTATATGTATATTGATTTGGCTGATATTTCATAAGGGAGGGGGATACTATGGCACGAAAAAAGAAAATTGATGTACCACAGGTTGAAGAAGAACATATAAACGCCCATATCATCGGTGCGGGTGATGTGGTTGAACAGTTTATTACTGAAACTCTTGAAACTAACTATATGCCTTATGCGATGAGTGTTATCATGTCCCGTGCAATCCCTGAAATTGACGGTCTTAAACCATCTCACAGAAAGCTTCTTTATACAATGTATAAAATGGGACTTTTGAGTGGTGGCAGAGTGAAATCTGCAAATATCGTTGGTCGTACAATGCAGTTGAATCCTCACGGTGATGGTGCTATTTATGAAACAATGGTGCGTCTTGCTCGTGGTAATGAGAGTTTATTGCATCCTTATGTTGACTCAAAGGGTAACTTTGGTAAGGCATATTCAAGAAATATGGCTTATGCTGCATCCCGTTATACTGAGGCAAAGCTTGAAGCAATCTCAGCAGAATTGTTCCGTGATATTGATAAAGACACAGTTGATTTTGTAGATAACTATGATGCTACAATGCAAGAGCCAACACTCTTGCCCGTAACATTCCCATCAATCCTTGTAAACTCAAATACAGGTATTGCGGTTGGTATGGCATCCTCAATCTGCTCATTCAATCTTCGTGAAATCTGCGAAACTACAATCGGTCTTATTAAAGATAAAGATTTTGATGTTATGGAAACTCTTAAAGCACCCGATTTTATTGGTGGCGGTAAGATTATTTATAACGAAGCACAGATGCGAGAAATTTACCGCACAGGTCGTGGTGGCTTTAAGGTAAGAGCAAAATACGAGTATGATAAGGCAAATAACTGTATTGATATTACAGAAATTCCGCCAACCACAACTGCCGAAGCAATTATTGATAAGGTAATTGAAAAGGTTAAGGCAAATGCTATTCGTGAAATCAGCGACATCCGTGACGAAACGGATAAAAAGGGTCTTAAAATCACTATCGACCTTAAACGTGGCACAGATGCTGATAAGCTTATGGCAAAGCTCTATAAAATGACTCCACTTGAAGATTCATTCTCTTGCAATTTCAACGTGCTTATTGCAGGAGTGCCTCAGGTGTTGGGTGTTGCAGATTTGCTTACAGAGTGGATTGCATTCCGTACAGAATGTGTAAATCGCAGAGTTTATTTCGATTTAACAAAGGCAAAAGATAAATTGCATCTCTTGTTAGGTCTTCAGAAAATTCTTCTTGATATTGACAAGGCAATTAAAATTGTACGTGAAACTGAAGAAGAAGCAGAGGTTGTGCCTAACTTGATGATTGGTTTCGGCATTGATAAAATTCAGGCAGAATATGTTGCCGAAATCAAACTCCGTCATCTCAACAGAGAGTATATTCTTAAACGACTTAAAGATATTGACGACCTTAAAAAGCAAATCGAAGATATGGAAGATATTCTTTCAAGCAAGGCTCGTGTTAAGAAGATTATCGTTGGTGAGCTTAATCAGGTTATCGACAAATATGGTAAGGATAGATGCACAGAAATCATCTACGCTCAGGAAATCGAAGAAAGTGAAGAAGAAATTGAGGCAGTACCTGATTATCCTGTTACAGTTTTCTTTACAAAAGAGGGTTATTTCAAGAAAATTACTCCATTGTCACTTCGTATGAGTGGTGAACACAAACTCAAAGAGAACGACGAAATCACTATGAGTGTTGAAACAACTAATAGTGTTGAACTTCTTTTCTTCACAAATAAATGTCAGGTTTATAAATCCCGTGCTTGTGAATTTGATGACACAAAGGCAAGTGTGCTTGGTGATTATGTAGCAACAAAACTTCAAATGGAACCTGATGAAAACGCAGTTTCAATGGTTGTCCTTAAAGAGTATAAGGGCTATATGCTCTTCTTCTTCCAAAATGGTAAGGTAGCGAAAATTGATATTTCTGCTTATGAAACAAAACAGAATCGTAAGAAGCTTATTAAGGCATATTCTGATAAGAGCCCACTTGTAAGTGCAGTTTATATTCCTGAAGACAAGGAACTTGTTATGAAATCAACTGCAGGAAGATATCTCTTGTTTAACTCAGGTGCAATTTCTTCTAAGACTACAAAGGATAGTCAGGGCGTTGCTGTAATGAGCCTTAAAAAGGGTCATAGACTCGAGTCTGTTACTGATGTTAGAGAAGGTCAGTTTGTGAAAATGGGCAGATACAGAACAAAAACACTCCCATCAGCGGGTGCGATACTTAGTGCAGAGGACCAAGGCGAACAGCTTACTTTCTAAATTGATTCTTTTCCCGTTTGACTGCCTTGCCTTCGACTCGTAGTATCTATATACAACTTCGTCTTGGCAAGATTGTCAAAACAGAAAAATGATTCAATTTAATTTTGGTATCATTAATAAAGGTAGGGCGGGGTTTTGACCCCGCCTTTTCAATTGACAAATCATAGGATGAATGCTATATTTTATTTAGTATATTTAAATAGGAGATACGCTTGTGAAAAAGTTTTTAATTTCAATAATACTAATAGGGTGTGTTGTTGCAGTAGCTTGTGTAGCATTTCCAAAATTGGAAGGTTTTTCAAGTGAGCAATCAGGTGACATTCCAGCAAATTCAATATTCGATAAAATTTTCTCACAGATGAGTAGCGATTCAACCGAAGAGCCTATTGACATTTTTTCAGAGCCACAGATTGTACTTGATAAATCATCTGAAGTATTGGAAAAATTGCGTGACGATGAAGGAAATCATATTGGCTATTACCGCATTACAGAAGGAACCAACTGTGGAGTTATGGGTACAATGCTGATTGAATTTCTTGATTTAGATAAGAATGTAATTGATTCTTATCAACCTAAATTGGCAGGTCAAGGTTTGGGATATAATTTAGGAGAGGGTTATATATTAGAAATTTGGGAAAGTGATGCAATATTTGGTCAAGAAAATCAAAATTATAACAGTAACTCTTATTATTTCAGAAGGGGTGGCAATAGTACCCCTTATGCATACATTGAAGACAGAAATGGCGCAACTGTTCGTTTAGACCTTTACAACGAAAATGGTGACGTAGTAACAAGCCTCACTCCTAATGACCCTAAGAATAGGTTATCTGTATGGGATTATACATTTACATATGGTAAAGGTTATAGTATTAAGGTGTACGAGTATGTAGATTACAAGTTTTATGGTGGCATAATGTGGGGAACTGAATCACGAGAAATGTACTATAACAGTAATGGTAAATTACTCTGTGAAATTGAGTATGATTACACAGAAAACAATGAAAAATCTAATTTGATAAAAACCCGTGCCAGAGTTAAAAACGCATCGGGCAAGTTATTGCGAACTTATGAACGTTCTAATTTAGATAAAGCGTTAGCTTCAAAATTAGGCGAAGCCCCAGATTTTTATATTTATTATGATTTAGAATTTGATTGCTTAAGTTTTTATGCTGATGATGGACTTGACTATATGAATTTAACATATTGCATAAATCATGAATACATTGACTTAAGTGAGAATAAAGTTCTTTTAAAATTAGAAAAAACTTATCAAGATGGTAATAAGTTTATAACAGAATACACGCATCGTGGTGGCAAGCTGATAGCAACTGCAGGTGGAAAGAGCTCATATTATTCAAAAATTGAAATTTATGATAAGAAGGGCAATTTGAAAGAGATTGTTGAAGCAGCCAATGGAGAACTTTTAAAAGTTGAGTGGAGTGCTTTTGGAGATACGGGATACATAAGTTTTTATGATACAGAAGGTAACAGTATGGATTATTATGAGGTGAATGGAGAAACATATAGCAGAACAGTTTATTTTGGATAAGAAGGCGGCAAGGACGAAGATTTATATATACATTTAAATATTTATGGATGCTATGCATAAAACATAAATTAAAACCGACCGTATAAAACGGTCGGTGCAGACAGCGAAAGCAAACGCAAATTAAACACTTGCTGTCTGCAAAAGTATTATATGAAAACCATATATGAAAATTCATTGAAAAAAATGCCACTTTTTTTAAAAAAACACTTGCATTTTTAATATGTCTGTGATAGAATATCAAGGCTGTTAAAAATATATAGCTTGGAGGTGTACACGATATGGCATGGTATCATGTAGTTTTTGGTGTAGCACTTATTGTGTTATCAATCGTTATTGTGGTTCTTATCCTTTTACAGGAAAGTAATCAGCAAGGTCTTTCAGGTGCCATTTCCGGTGGCTCTTCAGACTCTTTCTTCGGTAAGAATAAGGGTAGAACAGATGAAGCAAAGAAAGCATTCCTTACAAAGATTCTTGTTGTTGTATTTGCAGTAATCGTTCTTGCTTCAGTTCTTGTAACAATTTTTGCAAAATAATGTCCCGATGAAAATCGGGAATATATGATCCACTAGCTCAGTTGGCAGAGCACTTGACTTTTAATCAAGGTGTCCGGAGTTCGAATCTCCGGTGGATCACCATAAAAAGAAAAGTCGCACGAATGTGTGGCTTTTCTTTTTATGCCCGAAGGGCGGAGATTCGAACTCGGAGAGTTTTTGCGTAAAGAAAACGATTCGGTGAATCGTTTTTAGCAAAAAGGCGTGAGACATTTATGTCGAACGTGGAGTATGCAAGGCGAAGCCGAAGCAGACGGTCGTTCCGGTGGATCACCATAAAAAGAGAGTACACGAAAGTGTGCTCTTTCTTTTTATGCCCGAAGGGCGGAGATTCGAACTCGGAATTATAATTTGTTATACTAAATATAAATTTAACTTAAGAATGAATAACATATTTTTTACCAATACTATATATAGGTGATTAATATGTTATCTGTATGGACTGCAAATTCCGAATTTAAAACATTTCCAAAACTTAATGAAGACATTAAAACTCAAGTTGCAATTATCGGTGGTGGTATAACGGGGATTTTATCGGCATATATGCTAAAACAAAGGGGAGTAGATTGCGTTGTACTTGAAGCCGACAGAGTGTGTAAGGGTGTTACACAGAATACAACTGCAAAAATAACTTCCCAGCACGGTTTGATTTATGACAAACTCATTAAGCATTTTGGCATAGAAAAAGCCCAGATGTATCTTCAAGCCAATGAAAAGGCAGTGAAAAAATACGGTGAAATGTGCAAGGAGATTTCTTGTGATTTTGAAACAAAGCCTAATTTCGTTTATTCTATAAACAATCAAAGAAAAATTAACAAAGAGCTTCATGCACTTGTAAGGCTTGGGTTCAACCCTGATTTCTGTGGAGAAATTCCCGTACCGATTCAAATTGCAGGAGCAGTTGTTTTTCAAAATCAGGCACAATTTAATCCGTTAAAATTTTTATCCTTCATTTCAAAGGGTCTGACAATTTATGAAAATACAAAAGTTATTGAAATTAGGGGTAAACACGCTTTTACACAGGACGCCAAAATAACCGCGGACTATTTTATTGTGGCAACCCATTTTCCGTTCATAAATAAATACGGTGGATATTTTATGAAACTTTATCAGGAAAGGTCATATGTTTTAGCCCTTGAAAACGGTCCAAAAATCAACGGAATGTATGTTGATGAGGCAAAGAAGGGGATGTCCTTCCGTAATTATGAAAACTACCTTTTAGTAGGTGGTGGCGACCATAGGACAGGAAAGGATGGTGGGAATTATCGCGAATTAAAGGCTTTTTCTGCCATTCATTATCCATCAAACCCAATTAAATACCAGTGGGCAACACAGGACTGTATGAGCCTTGACTCTGTACCCTATATCGGCAGATATTCCAAGCAAATTCCCAATGTGCTTGTGGCAACGGGATTTAACAAATGGGGTATGTCATCTGCTATGGTATCGGCAGAGTTGCTTTGTGATATAATTCTTAACAAGAAAAATGATTATGAATCCCTTTTCAACCCATCAAGAAGTGTGCTGACAACTCAACTACCAATTAACCTTGTTGAGTCAACAGTTGGACTTTTAACTCCGTCAAAGAAAAGATGCCCACACCTTGGCTGTGCATTGAAATGGAATTCAGCAGAGCATAGCTGGGACTGTCCCTGCCATGGTTCAAGATTTACGGAAAAGGGAGAATTAATCAACAATCCTGCAACGGATGATTTAAAATAGTTTAATTTTCCGCAATACTTCGTGTCATTCGGTTCGCAGTATACCTGATACAGCTTCACCTTTGCCACATTGTCTTGCGAAAAATTAAATCTATTTTGTATGTTTTGTTTAATTTTCCGCAATACTTCGTGTCATTCGGTTCGCAGTATACCTGATACAGCTTCACCTTTGCCACATTGTCTTGCGAAAAATTAATTCTATTTTATATTTATAGGTTTATTTTCAACGATACTTGGTACCATTTGTTCAAAAGCAAAAAAGTAGGGGACGATGCTAACATCGTCCCGCTTTATTTTTGAAATTATTTCAATAATGGTATTACATTTTCAGCAATAATCTCATATGCTTCTGCATTTATATGCAATCCGTCGAATGTAAGTTCTTTTTTTAGATTACCGTCTTCGTCTTTGAGTTTATCGGTAAAATCAAGCCATACGCAATCGTGTTTTTCACAAAGTTTAATGAATTCATTGTTCATTTCATTGATTTTCTTGTTGCTACGCTTTTCAAATCTGTCCCTCATATTTTCGTTTACAGGGTAAACTGCTTCAACAATAAAATTAACATCAGGACAGGTCTTTTTAGTTTCAACCATAATTTTTTCCATATTGGAAACGGACATTGAAAGGGGAAGACCACGGCCAATATCATTTGTACCGATTAGAAGAACAATATTTTTGGGTTCAATAGAAAGCACATTGTCATAAAGTCTTTCAAGAAGTCTGTCCGTTGTGTCTCCGCTTATACCACGGTTATAAACTGCCTGACCACTTGATTTACAAAAGTCATAAAACAACTCATAGTAATTGAAAAAATCAGTAATTGAGTCACCTAAAAGCACAGTTTGGTTTTTAAGGGAATATTTTTTGTTAAGCAGAGTATAGTTATTCATTTTAGTAGTCATTTCACGGCAATATTTGGTGACTTTTGAGTAATCTGTTTTATTTTTGAACAACATAGAATCACACAACCTCTATTCTGTAAGGAAATCTCTTTTCATAGCACATTCTTCAAGGAATGTTGATACGGTTTCCATAACGGATAAATCCTCTTTTGTAATGAGAGTATAATCAATATTTTGGTAAACCTCATACGCCTCAGGACTATTTTTCCCTAAGGATTCAATCTTTGCAAAAGTGTCGTTGAGATATTGCTCTGCATCCTTTGCAAGATAAACATTATGATATTTATTTTCATAAAGGACTGTTCTCGCATTTGGATTATCCTTGACCTTGTGTTTTTTTCCAACAGGACTGTTTTTTATTGTAACCTGCATATCGTTTCCACCGTGCAGCACAAGGGTTGGAATGGAATTAGAATTAATTGAGTCGCAAGAACGAAGAATACCTGCCTTGCCAAAACGGAGAAGGTTAATAATATCAAAAAACGGACTTAAAATTGAAAGATTAATTTTTGTCTGTCTTTTTGCAATATCACGAATAAGCTTGTTCATTGAATTAAAAGGTGAAAAAGCAACAATACCCTTGATATCAACATCCGGTTTAAGTGAGGAAACATTAGATACGCTGTAAGCACCCCATGAATGACCGACCAAAAGAATGGGCAAATCCTTTACTTCTTCACGAGTTTTTACGAATTTAAGAGCATATTTAAGGTCAATAATACCCTGTGCAAAGCCTTTGATTTTCTTTCCCTCAGAAGTGCAACAGCCGGTGTTGTCATATCCTAAAACCACATAGCCCTTTTGAGCAAAATAATTGATTTCAGTTGTATATGCCAAATGTCCCGCACCCATACCGTGAGAAAAAACAATAAGACCCTTATAAGTATCAACCTTCGCACTGCTGTATAAAAATCCGTTGAGAGTTTGTCCTTTGTCAGATTTAAAATTTATTGGTAATGCGTTAAGATTATCAAAATTTTTCGCTTTGAGATATTTAAGGTTTTCATCACCATCACAACGTTTGTTAACACCTGCAGAGTTGAGAATAACGATTGCAAAAGTAAATAATATAACGATAAATAACAAAATAATTACGGCTGATATAATATATGGCATAGTATCATCCTTTCAATTTAATGTTATTTTATCATATTCACACAAATATTGCAAATTTTTGTTGCAGAATGGGTTAACTCTATTGTATAATGAAACAAAGGGAGTGATTGTCTTGAAATATTATCAGCAACTTAAAATGATAAGAATTCAAAACCAATTAACACAACAACAGTTAGCCGATGTGTTAGGGATTACTCGTTCTGCGTATTGCAGTTATGAAATCGGCAGACGTTCACCTGATGTAGATACTCTTATTAAGTTATCCGAATTCTATAAGCTTCCATTGGTTGCATTTATAGAAAAATTGGATAATAGTCTGGTAGGCGATTCATTTAAATTTGACGCTGATGAAGAAACATGGTATCTTTCAAGGCTTACAAAAGAAGAAAGAGCTTTAATTACGAAAGTTCGTTCAATGGATGATAAGAATAAAAAAGAAATTTACGATATGGCTGAAGGTATAACTGAGAGAAAATAATTGCAATGGAACTGTAAGAAAAAGGTTTCTTACAGTTCTTTTTTACATTCCCATTTTGTTAGCCTTATTGACTATTTGGCTAATTTTGTGGTAAAATATCTTGATAAAATATGTTGCTAAGGAAAATAAAAAGATGAGAAATGATAATTATAATATGACATCTTCTCTTGAAGACTATCTTGAAGCAGTTTTTGTTATCTCAAAACAGAAAAACAGCGTAAGACTTACAGATATTGCAGAGCATCTTGGTGTTTCTAAACCAAGCGTTAACCGTGCAATCAATACGCTTACACAGAATGGATATCTTGAACACGTGACCTATGGTGATATTGTAATTACACCACAGGGAGAAACTTATGCTGCAAATGTGTTGAGAAGACATAAACTCATTAAGCATTTCCTTATAGATACTTTAGGTGTTGACGATAAAACAGCCGAAAATGATGCGTGTCAGATGGAGCATGTTATGAGTGCAGACACTATTGAAAGACTTTATGATTATCTTGAAAGGCAGGGTGAATGATGCAAAAGGTTGCTATAATTGGCGGTGGTGCATCGGGACTTGCCTGTGCCATTGAAATTTTGAAAACAGTTAAAAACAGAGATGACGTAAAGGTTACCGTAATTGAGAAATTGCCACGTGTGGGTAAGAAGATTTTGGTAACGGGTAACGGAAGATGTAACCTTACAAATATGGATTCTGCAACATCAGGGTTTAGGGGTGACACAGAATTCGCATATGTTTCTCTTAAAAAATACACCCCTGAAAGCAATATCGGATTTTTTAATGAAATTGGACTTTATACCCGTGAAGAAGATGAAGGTAGGGTTTATCCGCTTTCTAATCAGGCATCCTCCGTACTTGATGCACTTAGATTTGAATGTGACAGATTAGGTGTGGAAATAATCTGTGATTACAAGGTAGTACACATAAAATCCGTTTTTAACGGTGCTGTACAGAAGATTGTTATTAATAATAAAGACAGATTTGACTATGTTGTTGTGGCATCGGGCGGAAAGGCTGCAAAGGTTCACGGAACTGATGGGGATTCTTATGACTTACTTAAAATGACAGGACATAAGATTACTCCAATTGCTCCTGCACTTGTTTCACTTAATTGCGACGAATTTACAAAGGCTCTTAAAGGTGTTCGTTCAATCTGCAAAATGGATTTGATTATTGATGGTGAAAAAGCACTCGAAAACTATGGCGAAGTGCAGTTTACTGACTACGGACTTTCAGGAATACCTATTATGCAGTTGTCACGCTTTGTGTCAATGTCACCATCCAACGATATTTATGTAAATCTTGATACTACACCTGATTTCACTTTGGATAAAATAGAGAATTATCTCTTTGACCGTCGTGAATTCGGTACAGGTATCTGCGAAAATCTTCTTATTGGTGTTATGAACAAACAACTTTGCATAACATTATTAAAAGAATGTGGAATTGCACCTAACAGTAAAATCAGTGATTTAAGTGATAATGAAATAATGAAACTTGCAAAGCTTTGTAAGTGTTGGAAAATAAAAATAAAAACTGCCCGTGGCTTTGACTTTGCTCAGGTTACTGCAGGTGGTGCAGACTGCTCACAGTTCAACCCTGAAACAATGGAATCAAAATTGGTTGAAAATTTATTCTGTTGTGGTGAAGCGTTGGATGTTGACGGTGACTGTGGTGGATACAATTTACAATGGGCTTGGAGTTCAGGCAGAACAGCAGGACACACAATAGGCGAGAGGATAAACAATGCTCAGAATCAGTGAAATAAAACTTGACCTTGACTGCGATTTTCATGATATCAAAGACGCAGTTGTCAAGACCTTGAAAATAAGCAAAAACAGAATATTAAAAACAGAGATTTTTAAGCAGAGTGTGGATTGCCGTAAGGGTGAAGTGCGTTTTGTTTTTACTGCAGATGTTACTGTTGACGGTGATGAAGATAAGATTATAGAAAGTCTTAATAATAATCGAGTAACAAAATGTCAGAAATATGAGTACAAAATGCCTCAATCCAACCGAAAAAGCACTTTGCCACCTGTTGTTGCAGGATTTGGACCTGCAGGTATGTTCGCAGGACTTATTCTTGCCCGTAGTGGACATTGTCCAATAGTTATTGAACGAGGTAGGGATATTGACGCAAGAACGGAAGATGTAAATAATTTCTGGACTAACCGTATTCTTGACGAAAACTCAAATATTCAGTATGGTGAAGGTGGTGCAGGTACATTCTCTGACGGAAAGCTCACAACGGGTATAAAAGATAGTCGTTGTCGTTTTGTTTTTGAGGAATTTGTTGCCCATGGTGCACCCGAAGATATTCTTACAAATGCAAAACCCCATATAGGTACTGATAAACTTAAAGAAACAGTAAAGGCAATCCGTGAGGAGATTATTTCCCTTGGTGGTACTGTACTTTTTGAAACTCAACTTGTAAATATTATCGTTGCCAACAGTTTTATCCACGGTGTAACTGTAAGGGATAAATATGGTAAGGAAAAGGATATTGAAACAGATGCCCTTATTCTTTCAATCGGCCATTCTGCAAGGGATACTATTGAGATGCTTTATGGCAGGGGTATCAATATGATACAAAAACCATTTTCCGTTGGGGCAAGAATTGAGCATCCACAGGAATATATCAATTCTGTTCAGTACGGTGAATATAAGAATCATCCAAAGTTAAAGGCTGCGGACTATAAACTCGCTTGTCATCCGCCACATGGTAGGGGGGCTTACACCTTCTGTATGTGTCCCGGTGGTACTGTTGTCTGTGCTTCCTCACAAAAGGGTGGGGTTGTAACCAATGGTATGAGTGAATATGCCCGTGACAAGGAAAACGCAAACTCTGCAATTTTAGTCGGTGTTGAACCTGCCGATTTTCCAAGTGAGCATCCACTTTCAGGATTTCAGTTGCAAAAGGAAATCGAAGAAAAGGCGTTTAGCCTTGGTGGTAATGATTATTCTGCACCTGCAACACTTGTGGGAGATTTCCTCAAAGGACAGAAATCTACAAAGTTAGGTGCAGTTAAACCATCATTTCCAACGGGTGTAACAGTGGGTGACATCAGTGAAGTTTTACCACAAAAGGTTGTTAATACAATGCGTGATGCATTAGTGCAGATGGATAAAAAACTTAAAGGCTTTGCTATGGCAGACGCAGTGCTTACTGCACCTGAAACCCGAAGCTCATCACCTGTTCGAATTCCACGAGATGAGTTCTATCAGACCAATATCCGTGGGCTTTATCCCTGTGGCGAAGGTGCAGGATATGCAGGTGGAATAGTTTCTGCTGCTGTTGATGGTGTAAAATGTGCAGAGGCAGTTTTATCCGATGAAACTTAAATGTAATAAAACTGTCATTTGAACTTTATGGTAATATGTGGTATATTATCCTTAATAAATCTAAAAAAGGAGGAAGAACAGTATGAATATCGATAATTTATGTATGAATTGTATGAGTGACCTGAATGGTGAAATGCAATGCTCTAACTGTGGTTACAATGTTGATTCACCTCAGTTTTCACCTAATTTGCCATTAAAAACAGTTATTGGTAATAAATATATTATCGGATGTGTGATTTCCTCAAATAGCGAAGGTTCTTTATATATGTCCTATGATATGGAAAGAGAAATCGCAGTGTTGATAAGAGAGTTCTATCCTGAAAGATTTTGTGAACGACAAGAGGACGGAGTTCAGGTTCTTGTTGCTGATGAGAATAAGGACGAATATTATGATTATCTCAGTCAGTTTAAGGCATTGTGGACAAATCTTGCTATGATGCGTGGGTATTCTGCTCATATTCCCGTTCTTGATATATTGGAAGAGAATAATACGGTTTATGCAATTAGCGAGTATGTTGAAAGCATATCTTTAAGAGAATTTCTTTTAAGAAGTAAGACGGGATATCTTAATTGGGAAAAAGCAAATCAGTTGTTTATGCCTGTTCTTACATTCCTTTCAGCCTTACACAAAAAAGGAATAATACATTGTGGTATCAGTCCTGAAACCTTGATGATTGGTCGAGACGGTAAACTTCGTCTTGGTGGATTTTCAATTTCTCAATGCAGGTTGGCAGGTACTGTTTATAACCCTGAATTTTTTGACGGATATACACCTATTGAACAATATGGACAGGAACTTGATGTAGGATGTAGGTCGGATGTCTATGCATTCTGTGCTGTTTTATATAGAGCATTGGTGGGTAGTGTTCCTCAGGATGCTATTGCACGTTCCAAGAATGACCAGTTAATTATTCCTGCAAGATATGCTGAAATGATTCCGGCATACGTAATAAATGCCTTGATGAATGGTTTGCAGATAGACCCGGCAGAGCGTACAAATGATATTGAAACCTTGCGTGATGAACTTTCAGCAACTCCATCAAGTGTTATTTCCGGAATTTCAGGTGTTAATATCCATTCCGAAGAAAGCAAAAAACCCGAAGTGGTTTATGTAGAGGAAGACACACCGGGCAGTACAGCATTAAAGACATTTATTATAATTTTAATTGTAGGACTTCTAGCCTTTGGTGGATGGATGGCTTACGAATATATTTCTGAGCGTAAAGCCGAAACGCCGGTAGAAGAATCCACAACACTTTCAAATCCTGTTGAAGTTCCTGATTTTACCAACTGGCCTTATAAAGAAATCGTTTCAAATCCGGTACAGAACAAACGATTTACAATTAAGGTGAAATACGATTATAGCAGTACTATCGAAAAGGACCGTATTATATCTCAAAGCCTAACTCCGGGTAAAACGGTAGAACAAGGAACGGAGCTTACATTGGTTGTAAGTAAGGGCCCTGAATATGTTGTAGTTCCAAGCGTTATTGGATTGACGGAAGAAATAGCTAAGACACAACTTGAATCTGCAGGATTTGTGGTTGTAGTTGAAAAGAAGCCAAACCTTGGAAACAACGAAGCAGGAACAGTTGCCGAGATTTCACCGGAAGAAGGAACATCTCACATAAAGGGAACAACAGTTACTCTTTATATTTGGGACGAAATAGATTTTGATTTCCCAACGGATAATCTTCTTGGTGGAGGATTTTTCGAGGAATTGTTCGGTAATTATTTTAGATAAAGAATAAAAAAAGGCGAGGTGAAAACCTCGCTTTTTTTACATCCCCTTTTTTATGAGATTGTAACACAATCCTTTGCACCAACAACAACACCGTGAACCGTTACTTCGATGCTAGTGTAATTAACATAAACCTTTATACTGTTATCATATTCCGTGCAGTAAACACCGTCTTGAACTTGTTGGTGTGATGTCATTCTTGAATCACGCAAGTCGGAAAGTGCTTGGTGAGCACGAGTATAATAACCTACCATATCATTTATGTTGTTATTATAAAAGTATGTTCTGTCTTGCTTCTCATCAAAAGCCGTACAATACCAATATGCACTTGGAAGACATCCGTACTCAACGGATTTTAAGAACAATGTTTGCATATCATCGGTTGCATTTAACGGAGATACGCTATACTCCAAAGCTCCGTGAATAAGCATTTGAATAAACGGAATTCCAACGTAGGCAAAGCTTTCCTTATATGCAAGTGGTGATGTTGGAATATTAAGAACCATATCAGCACCCTTAAGAGAATAAAGGTTACCATGTTCAACCATCAACATTTTATCAGTAGCAAGAACGGGAATTTGTGAAGAAAATTCAGTTTTCGATTGATTTTTTGAATATGCATTACTTGAATAATCTGAATAAAGGTATTTTCCCATATCGTTTAAGCAATATCCGTCAAACAACACATTTTCTGAAGTGGTAAGAATACTATTAACCCTATCTTCAAAGTCACTCACCTGTAAAAGCTTTTGTGTTACAGAAACCTTTGAAAATATATTATCTGCATTGGTGTTAATCACCTTATTATCAATGGCTCTAGCTGTTGATGATTTGCCTCCACAAGAGATAATACTTGTATCAATAAATAGTGAGAATTTTTGACTATTCAGGTAATTATATAAGGTATTGTAATCCTCTGCGTTTCCAAGAGATGAATTGAATTTACTAAAATCAGTATTTTTATTACTCTTATCATCTTCATAAAGACCCTTATATTGCAAATAAATATTATTTACACCCTTTGCCTTTAAAAGTGTCATAAGTGTAAGAGCTTGTTCAAAATCGGATAAAACCTTGTATTTGCCCTTTTCATTCAGATATCCTGCTTGTAGAGAAACAATCATTGGTAGTGGGTCACTATTAGTGTTAAGCATTTCGGCAGGAAGTACTGAATTTCTGATTAGATTTTCACGACAGGTGGTTGCCATACCTGAATATGTTGCAGATTTTCCGGAAAGGAAACGATAGCATAATTGAATTTCACTATTATATTTGTGCCCGTAATAGCGAGTTGTTTTATCATTCTCCGTGTTTGTGAGAATATCGGTTGTGAGGAAACTTGCATATACACTATTGAGAGAATTTTCATTGTTTCTGTAAGCATTAATCTGAGCAATATCATCGCCTTTTTCAATGATGCAGAGATATGCATTATCTTCGTTCTTTAATCCGAAGGCACCTAAAAGACACTGTGAATTTGATACAGTTTTTGATGTGGCAAGATTTTCACCATATACGGATAATGAAATAGGTGAAAATTCATAATCCGGTTGCCCTGTCATAATAAGAGCACCACTACCGTCCGGTACAAAAATATAATCATCTATACCACTTGTTTCATAGGCACCAAAGTTATTAAGAACTGTAATCTTTTCAAGGTAAATATCTTTTGGAAGGGCAAGACTGTTCATATTTATATTGACTATAAGAGAACCATCTTTAAGTCGGTATGTAACCGTCATATCTGCACGAATTTCATCATCTTCCACGTTTGAAAAATCTTTTGCACCTGTTTCCTTTGTAAGACTGAATGCATATTTAACAGAAACCTCATCAACACCGATTGTGTATGAAAAATTACCGAAATTCACGGAATTATCCTGAGAATTAAGAGTGTATATTTTATTGTTACCATCGGATAAAGTGATTTCAACAGCAGAAGAAGAAACTTTTTTTGAAATATCCGTTGATGGCAGAGTGTTCCAGATTTTCTTTGTGTTATTATCACGAATTGCGATGGTGGCAGTTGTTTCATCAAAAAGAAGCTCAACTAATCCGGATGAACAAACCGAAATATAGTTATCTTCACTGTTTTTATGCAAGTCATCACCACAATAATCTGCATTGATATACTCAAGCGAGCCGGATTTAACCTTGTCAACATTAAATGGTGCGACACAGGAAGTGAGCAATACTGAAACAAGACTAATTAAGGCAAATAGTTTAATTGTTGTGTTGTAGCGAGATTTGTTCATGATTTTTCTCCCTAAAAACAAAATTATGATAGAAAGTATTTTTAACATTCTACCATAATTTTAAAAAAATATCAAATTTTTTAGCCTGTTAGCTTTTTTCTCATTTCTGTAAGTATGATTTTTTCCTTTCGTGACACCTGAACTTGGGAAATTCCAAGTATATCTGCAGTTTTTGTCTGTGTAAGTCCCCTGAAAAATCTTAATGATATGAGTTCCCTGTCCTTTTCGGATAATTGACTTAATACCTGTTGTACGGATAATCTGTTGTCAATGGGTGTATATTCGTCTTTGGCAGGAATATCAATCTGGTTTTCGTCGTCGTTGTCAGCGGTAAGAGATTTTACAGGCTGCAAAACACAAATAAGCTGTGCAGTTTCGGGAATGGATTTACCAATTATTTCTGCTAATTCGGAAACAGTAGGTTCAATTCCGTTTTCCTTTTCGTATTTTTCCTTGATTATGGCAAGGTGCCTTGCTTCTTCCTTTAATGAACGACTGATTTTAACAGTACCTTCATCACGAAAAATTCGCTTGATTTCGCCTAAAATTGATGGCACGGCATAGGTGGAAAAAGCAAAACCCAAATCCTCACAAAATCCGTCGGCAGCCTTAATTAATCCTATACAACCTGCAGAATATAAATCCTCGTAGTCAACACCCTTCCCGATAAATCTTGAAGCACATTTTCCCACAAGACCTAAATTGTTGAGTATAAGTTCATCCCTTGTCATTTTCTGCGACCACAGATTTTTTTATAAAGGGTAACGGTTGTGCCTTTGTTGGGAGTGGAACGTACAGAAATTTTATCCATAAAGCTTTCCATAACGGAAAAACCAAGCCCTGCACGGTCACCACCGAGAGTTGTAAAAAGTGGTTCACGTGCTTTTTTTATATCTGCAATTCCACATCCTCGGTCACGAATGCTTACAACAATTAGTCCCTCCTTGTGAATCTTTACGCTTATGTAGATTCTTCCCACTTCGTTTTTGTATCCGTGAACAATGGAGTTTGTAACAGCTTCACTTACAGCAGTTTTAATATCGTTTATTTCTTCAACTGTGGGGTCAAGCTGGGATGCAAATGCCGAAACTGTGGCACGGGTAAAGCTTTCGTTAATTGAACGACTGTCAACTGTCATTTTAAATTCGTTAATTACCATTTTTCTTTCCTCCTTTTTTGATATTTGCAATTCTGTCAAGCCCTGCAAGTCGCATAACCTTATAAGAATTGTCTGAAAGTCCCGTAACCTCAAGCTTTCCACCGAGTTCATTGAGAATTTTGTATCTGCCCATTACAAGCCCGATGCCTGAACTATCCATAAAGGTTACATCAGTAAAATCTAATACTACATTCTGTGGTCGGCAGTTTTCAATTCTTTCATCAATGTCAAGACGAATGGGCAAAGTGGTGTGGTGGTCAATTTCACCCTTCAATTTACAAAACAGAGTCTCATCTTGAAAATCAATTTTTACACTCATTTTTAAACCTCCTTTTTTGTTAATTGTAATATCTGTTTGTTGAAAAAAATGTCGTATTAAGGAATTGAAATAAAAGAATATAAATTGTATAATATATAAGTGATTAGAGGTGTAAAAAATGAAAATTCTTGCTGTTTTAACCGGTGGCACAATCGGTAGCGTAATTCGTGACGGATATATTTATACAGATGAAGAAGCAAAAAGATTAGTTGTTGATAATTATCTTAAAGAAAATAATAATGATGTTGATTTTGACGTTGTTGAGCCTTTTACCATCCATAGCGAAAATGTTTCAAGCAACGAAATCAATAAGCTGGTAGAGGTTGTTTGCGATAATCTTGCAAAGGGCTATGACGGAATTATTGTAACTCACGGTACGGATTCTCTCCAATTTTCTGCATCTGCATTGGCTTTTGCACTAGGGAATAGCAACACACCTGTTTTGCTGGTTTCTGCTCAGTATCCCTTATGTGATTCTCGCTCAAACGGACAAATCAATTTTAATGGTGCAGTTGATTTTATTAAGAATAAACAGGGTAACGGAGTTTATGTTGCATACTCAAATGATAATCAAACAGTTGAATTTCACCAAGGCAATAGAATTATTATGTTTAAAGAAGCAGGGGATAGTGTTTATAGTCTGCCACCCGTAAGTGTAAATTCTGCTCTTGGAAAATTTGAATTGACAGAAAAATCAAATACATTGGTTATAACAATTACACCGGGTGCAATTTATAACTACGATTTGAGCGATATAAAAGCAGTAATTTTAAGACCATATCATTCAGGTACAGTAAATATCAAGAGTCAAGAATTTTTAGATTTAGTGAATGAGGCAAAAGAAAAAAATATCCCCGTTTATCTTGTGAATCTTAAACGAGGAATTAATTATGAAGGTGTAATGGAGTATGAAAAGGCAGGAATTGAGATTTTACCTTTCTGCTCATTCCCAAGTATTTATATGAAAGCTTGGATTGGAAACAGTATAAACTGTGATTTTAACGAGTTTATGAAAACATCAATAGCGGGGGAGTTTTGAGTTAATAAGATTTATTAACGAAATAATAAAAAAACTGTTGACTTTTTCATTTGGTAATGGTATTATATTCGGGCAGTAAAAACTGTTATGCGCCGGTAGCTCAGCTGGATAGAGTGTTTGGCTACGAACCAAAAGGTCGGGGGTTCGAATCCCTTCCGGCGTGCCATTAAAGACGAAATGACCCTTGTGGTTGTTTCGTCTTTAATTTTTATGTTTAGGGTAAGGGATTCGAACCCTGAGAGGGTGAGCACCGTAAAGAAAACATTTCGGGGAAATGTTTTTAGGTGCGAAGTCCGAGGTGGCTATGCCACGAGGACAGTAGATTGCGAAGCAAGATACATCCCTTCCGGCGTGCCATTAAAAGAGAGTTTGCTTTTTGCAGACTCTCTTTTAATTTTATGTTCTGTAATTTGGGATTCGAACAAGGAAGGAGCAAATCTATGATTTGCGGAAGAAAACAGTCCGGCGTTTAGCATTCAAAACCACAACTTGTATTTAACAGGAAAAATTTACAAATTAACCACAACTTGTTGATTTTTGTAAATTAAGGTTATATAATGTTATTACTCCATAAGACAAAAGTTAGGAGATGTGGAAAAATGAAGAAATTATTATCAATTACATTAGCTATTATTATGATTTTCTCAATGCTTGTATGTGGTGGAATAACATCCTCTGCATCAAACCCAAGTGGTAGTTGTGGTGAAGGTGTAATGTGGGAATATTCCCAAGAGGACAAGACCCTAACTATTTCGGGCAGAGGATATATGACTGATTATGCCTATGACAGCGGAAGTTTTAATCGTCCGTGGGAAGAATTTAAAGATGAAATTGAAGAATTAGTCATTGAAGATGGACTTGCTTCTATTGGTAATTATGCTTTTGTTGATTGTAAAAATCTTACAAAATTTACTTCTCGTTGCTGGACCTTAATTGTTATAGGGCAGGGAGCTTTTCAATCTTGTATCAATTTGAAGATGTTTTTTGTTCCATCAACAGTTATCGCTATCGGACCGGCTGCATTTAAGGGATGCGCAAAATTAGATATTTTTAGGTTATGCAAAGATGTAGTATATATAGGAAATGATGCCTTTGACGGTTGCCCCATAGATTGTACTTTATATACAGGAACTGCTGACCAGGCTGACTTTATATATTTTGAGGACGAGACGGAGGGCCTTGTAAATCCTGTTTACGCTGATACGAATTATGATGTTTCGGTTAATATAGGCACTTATCAGGTTTTAGACGCTGTAAGTCTTGAACCATTTGTTTTTGTGATAAAAGACGGAGATATTGCACGAGATTTTAGAAGTTCATATAAAACTATAACAGAAAATGGTGTAGAGTACTACTACGGTGAAATGGCGGTTATGGGAGACAGTATCGGTGAGACATCAGTTTTAGCTGTTGGAGAAAATAATGAGGTGTTGGGAGTATTTAGCGTCCTTGTAAGCGAATGCTCCGGTCGTCATAATTACACAAGGGAGTATGAAGCTAAAGCACCTACTTGTTATCACAATGGTGTTACTATAAGTGAGTGTGAAAATTGTACTTACAAAAAGTCCACGCTGACAATCGCTCCTCACTCGTTTGTTTATGAAACTGTGACCGAGGCAACTTGTGTAATAAATAAAGTTGAGATAGGTATATGCTCTGTTTGTAATAAAGAAACAAAAAGAGTAGAATACTCAAAAGGTCACAATTGGACTGATTGGGAAGTTGTTGTTGCCCCAACCGAAGAGGCAACAGGTGAAAAACAGCGTAAATGTACCGGGTGCGAAGAGATAGAAAAAGAAACTATACCTGCTCTTTCAACCGTTATTGGTGACGCAAATGGTGATGGTAAGGTTTCTGCTATTGATGCTCGTTGGGTATTGCAATATGCTGCGGGAATGAGAGAATTGGATGAGCATTACCTTAAATTAACGGACGTAAATAACGATGGAAAGGTTACAGCCTTTGACGCACGTAAAATCTTGCAGATGGCAGCAAGCTAAACATAAAACAAAGGACCACTATGGGAACCCCAAGTGGTCTTATTTTATTACATCTATCTGATTAATATTATATTTTTTAAACATCTCAATATGTTTTTCGGTGATTTTCTCGCCACTTACTGCAATCGGTATAGCAGGGGGGCAGGAAACCGTAGGACTTGCACAGACTCTGCCTAATGCATCTTCAACATTGATTTCTTCACTTTCGCTAAAAATTGCCTGACGGATTGAAATAACCCTTTCAGCCTTCTCAAATTCGATACCTTCAATGCTTTTGTTCTTTTTAATATTGAGATTTTCAAAAGATTTTTTTAATTTATTAAAAGCTTCATCGCTATTTTGTGGAGAAACCATAAACACAACAAAATCGTTGTCAGCATATTCAAATTCAATGCCAAAGCTACGGAAATGTGTCTTAAAGTCAAGGTCAAATTCACTAAAATCGGCAGTAATTTTCAAAGGCTCTCTTGAAACACAAGGTACACCTTTTTCTGCCATAATATTTTTGATTTCGTTACATTTTTCGGTGCAGATTTTTATATCTTCACGGATTCTTTCATCAATATATTTGTTGCACAAGTCAAGGGACTGTAAAATAAGATATGACGGACTTGTTGAGCCAAAAATCGCCATAGCATTAACTGCATTTTGTGAAAATCCATACTTGTCGTCCTTTGCAATATGCAAATATCCACCACCTGTAAGGACGGGGAGTGTCTTGTGTGCCGAGTCGCAACACATATCTGCACCAAGGCTTATTGGGTGAAAATCTTCTTTACAGAATTTTAAGTAGCTTCCGTGAGCATTGTCAACAAGCAGGGGAATGTTATGCTTTTTACAAACCTTGGAAATGCTTTCAACATCACTCATTCTGCCAAGATAATCGGGACTTGTGATATATATTGCAAAAGGCTTATTTTCCAACTTTTCAAGTGCCTTTTCCACCATTCCACCATTGACAACACAGGAGCAGATACTATCCCCATTTTCAGGGTAAAGCCATTTTGCGTCTGCATCGATTTTAGCAAGAGCATAGACAAATGACTTGTGTACATTTCGACATGCAAGTACAAAAGGTCTGTTTGTTTTATCTGCCTTTAGAAAGCTAAGATAAAGCATAGCATTTATACTCTGACTTGACCCTCCTGCAGAATACACGGTTTTTGATGTATCAAAAAGACGGGTGGCATTTTCTTCACTCTTTTTGATTATTCCCTCGGGTGCATAAAGCTCATCTGCACCACGAATTTCAGTAATATCAAGGGCTTCACAGCCTAAAAAAGACACACCCTTATGACCCGGCATGTGAAGTCGGGCAGTATTACTTTTAATGTAATTCTGCACAAAGTCAAAAATTGGTGTGTCCATTTTGTTTTATCCTTTATTTGTCATAATTCTCTGCGACTTGAATCATAACTGCACATTCAATTCTCTTTTTAAAGAGTTCGCATCCGTATTCATAAATGCCTGTGATTTTACCCGATGCGTGATAAGAGTTTGCCGCACAACCACCTGAACAATAAAGCTTTGCCCAACAGTCATTACATTCGGGTCTTGCATAAGCGTTACAGAGCTTAAATTCATTCTGAATTTCCTTGTTTGTAACACCGTCCCAGATGTTGCCGAGAAGATATTTTGTATCACCAACAAACTGATGGCAAGGGTAAAGCTCACCACTTGGTGTTACTGCCATATATTCAGTACCTGAACCACAGCCTGAAATTCTCTTGTAAATACAAGGCCCGTGTGTAAGGTCGAGCATATAGTGATAGAAAGTGAATGGTCTGCCTTCTTTTTTGCGTTTAATCATTTCTTTTGCAAGAATTTCATATTGGTCAAAAAGAATTGGCAAATCTTCCTGTGTCAATGCAGATGCATCTTCAGGTGAGCATACAACAGGCTCCATACTAAGTTCTGTAAAGCCTAAATCAGCCATGTGAAAAATATCATTTGTGAAATCTACATTTTTATGTGTGAATGTGCCACGCATATAGTAGTTTTTGTCCCCACGACGTTTAACGAATTCCTGAAATTTAGGAACAATAGTGTCGTAACTGCCTCTGCCCATATAGTCAACACGAAGTCTGTCGTGAACGTCTTTTCGTCCGTCAAGGCTTAATACTACATTACTCATTTCCTTATTTGAAAACTCAATAACATCGTCATCAATGAGCATACCGTTTGTTGTAAGTGTAAAACGAAAATTCTTGTTGTGAATTTTCTCTTGAACTCGTGCGTAAGAAACAAGCTCTTTCACAACGTTCCAGTTCATAAGTGGCTCTCCACCGAAGAAGTCAACTTCAAGATTTTTTCTTGTGCCTGAATTCTCAATAAGGAAATCAAGGGCACGTTTACCAACCTCAAAACTCATTAATGCTCTTTCACCGTGATATTTACCCTGACTTGCAAAGCAATATTCACAATTAAGGTTGCAAGTGTGTGCAACATGAAGACAAAGAGCCTTGATTACGGTATTTCTGTTTTTGAAATCAAATGCCATACCTTCGTAAGTATCGGGAGTATAGAGTTTTCCTGCATTTTCAAGTGCTTTTACATCTTCAATGCAGTCAAGAACATCTTTTTCTGTAATTTCTTCGTCCTTATATGTATCAAGAATGTACTTTACAATCTCGTCAGTGGTTTTGTCCTTGTACATAGCGATAATGTCATAAGCTACCTCATCAACTACGTGTACAGAGCCACTGCAAGTGTCAAGCACAATATTATATCCGTTTAATTTATATTGATGTACCATAAAATTTATCCTTCTCAACAAAAAACAGGTAATACAAACGCATTACCTGCTTTCAGCAATAGATTTTAAAAATTATTTGCTTTCAACGTTTTCACACTGCTGATTAGCAACACCACAAGATGTCTTGCAAGCTGACTGGCAAGATGTCTGGCATTCGCCACAACCACCCTTAACTGCGCTTTCTTTAAGGTCTCTTGTTTCGATTGTCTTAATTCTTTCCATAGTAATATCTCCTATCTGAATTATATCAAATATTTACAAAAAAAGTATAACACAAGGCATATTGACTGTCAAGTGAATAATTATTATAATCTGTTTGAAACAAAACCCATTTGAAAATACTCTTATATACGAAAGGGGAGTTATTATGAAAAAACGCAATAAAATAATCACTATATTTATAAGCGTATCATTGGTATTTGTACTTCTTTTCGTTGCTTGGTTTAATTATAAGCCAACAAAAATTACATATTTAAGAGGTTGCATTGAATATTCAATCAATATGACTGACCTTAGAGAAGTTGTGGGTGCAAACGACTATGTATTTGTGGGATATGTTGAAGAGGTTTATGATTACAATCACGATAGATTTTTTCATAAGTTCCCCGAAATCATTGATTACTATGGTGAACCCTTTACTGAATGTAAGGTAAATGTAATAAAAAGCATTAAAGGAAATATTGAATCCGGAACAACACTTTCATACTATAAGGTCGGTGGCGTAACCGGGCTTAGAACGAGCATCTATTTAGATGTAGAAGAAGGGGAAATCGATTATTACCCACAAGTGGGCAAATATTATATTTTCCGAGGTATTGCTCATCCTGACGGCACATTAACAGGTGGTGGAATCAACAGCACAGAACCGTTGGAAGAAAACTATGATTTGAATAATTATAAACAATCCGTAGTTTATCAAAAATGGGTTGATGCTTATGAAAATCAAATTATCAGTAAATATGACGATGATTATGAATATCTTTGTTCTGCAGATGATGATTATGGTGACGGAACCTATAATGCTGAAATTTTTGCAGAATACTTGAAATGGAAAGAAGAAATTGAAAGCCCAATTGACGAAAAATATTACAAGGCAGTCAAAGATGGTAATTCTAAAATTAAATAAACACATTAAAAATCGTTAAACCTTGACACTAATTCGTCGGGGTTTTTCTTTATTTTTCTTAGACAAAATATGAAAAACATCTATTATTTTTCCAAAATCTGTGATATGATAATATCTGTATAATTATATTTATTTTAAAATCTTTTCATTGTTGAAAGAAGATGAAGTTAAAATGAGTAAAAAATGTGATGTACTTATAGTTGGTTGTGGTGTTGCAGGTCTTAATACTGCACTTTCATTACCCGAAAACTTGGATATTGTAATCCTTGCAAAAAAGAGCAATACGGATTCAAACTCATCCCTTGCACAGGGTGGTGTTGCTGCTGTTCTTGACTTGGAAAATGATAGCTATGATTTGCACATCAACGACACTATGATTGCAGGTAAACATGCAAACGATATTGATGCAGTTACAACTCTTGTAAAAGAAGGTCCTGCGGAAATTTACAAAATTATTGAGTATGGTGTGGAGTTTGACAGACGAGAAGATGGCGAACTCAATATGACTCTTGAAGGTGGACACAGTCGTAGAAGAATTGTTCACCATAAGGATACAACAGGTGCTGAAATGGTTCGTGCTATGGTAGCCGAAGCACAGACAAGAAAGAATATTACAATTCTTGAAAATTCACCTGTGTTTAAGCTTACAAGAGTTAAAAGTGGTATATGTGCACACTATCTTACAGGTGACGGACAGGACGAGATTTTTGCAAGTTATTGTGTTCTTGCAACAGGTGGTATCGGTCGTGTTTATAAATACACAACTAATCCAAAGGTTGCAACAGGTGACGGAGTTCGTCTTGCCTTTGAATTAGGTGCAAGAATAAAGAATTTAAGTTATGTTCAGTTCCACCCAACAGCATTTAACTCTGAGGATAACGAACAGTTCTTAATCAGTGAAGCTGTCCGTGGTGAAGGTGCATATCTTCTTAATTGTAATAAGGAAAGATTTATGCATCGTTATGATGAAAGACTTGAACTTGCTCCTCGTGATGTTGTTTCAAAGTCAATTATCCTTGAATCTCGTCGAACAGGTAGTAACGAATTCTATCTTGATATTACCCATCGTGACAGAGAATATCTTCTTAATCGTTTCCCCGGAATTTATCAAGGATGCCTTAAATACAATGTTGATATTACAAAGGATTTAATTCCGATTTTCCCTTGTCAGCATTACCTTATGGGTGGTATTGAGGTCGATTTGAATGCTCGTACAACAATCTCCCGACTTTATGCAGTTGGTGAATGTTCAAACACAGGTGTTCACGGTAGAAACCGATTGGCAAGTAACTCACTTTTAGAGGCTCTTGTTTTCGGTAAACGTTGTGCTGATGACATTATCCGTTGTATAGATATGAAATATCCTGAGGTTCAGGTTACTGAAATTTCAAAACAAGACCTTAATGGTGCACCGCTTATGAAGGGTGTTTGTGATGAAATCAGAAATATATTACAGCGTTCATATTTTGTAATGCCTGCTAATGAAGATGCAGTACGAAACGGTTACAAGAGAGTGCGTGAAATTCTTACACGACTAAAAAACGGTAAATTTAAAATTACTCCCGACTATTGCGAGGCTTTAAGTATTGCAACAGTCGCATATATAATTCTCAAGGAGGTCAATGAACAATGAAATTAAATCAGTTTTATGTAGATAATCTTATTAAGGAAGCAATTAGTGAAGATATTAACTATATCGACGTTTCTGCTGACTATTTAATTCCTGAAAATCAGAGAAATGATTCATATTTTGTAGCAAAGGCAGACGGTGTGCTTTGTGGTCTTGATATTGCCATGAGAGTGTTTACACTCCTTGACGATACATTCACATATACAGTTTATAAAAACGATGGTGAAGAAGTTAAAGCAGGGGATTTAATCGTTGAATTCAACGGTAAAACTGCTTGTCTTTTAAAGGGTGAAAGAACAGCTCTTAACATCATTCAGCATATGTCAGGTATCGCAACTGCAACAAATAAAGCAGTAAAGCTTTGCGAAGGCACAAATGCATCTGTTACAGACACAAGAAAAACATTACCCGGACTTCGTGCATTACAGAAATATGCAGTTGTTTGTGGTGGTGGTAAAAACCATAGATACAATCTTTCTGATGGTGCTATGCTTAAAGATAACCACATTGACGCAGGTGGCGGAATTACAAATGCTGTTGCAATTCTTCGCTCAAAGCTCGGTCACATGGTTAAAATCGAGGTTGAAACAAGAAACTTTGATGAAGTTAAAGAAGCAGTAGCAGCAGGTGCAGATATCATTATGCTTGACAATATGACAAAAGCACAGATGGAAGAATGTGTAAAATACATTGATGGGAGAGCAAAAACAGAAGCATCAGGTAATATTACACTTGATAATATCGCAGATGTTGCAAAAACAGGTGTTGATATTATTTCTCTTGGTGCGTTGACACACTCTGTAAAAGCATTTGATATTTCAATGAAAATGAGATAAATATGAATTTTAACCAATCAGTAGAATATATCCATTCACTTTTAGCATTTGGAATTAAACCTGGGTTAGAGAGAATAAGTATGTTGTTGGATTTACTCGGTAATCCACAAGATAAACTTAAAATTGTACATATTGCAGGTACAAACGGAAAAGGCTCAACATCCTCAATGATTTCCAATATGCTTATTGCGGACGGACACAAAACAGGACTTTTCACATCACCCTATGTTATTGATTTCTGTGAAAGAATTCAGATTAACGGTGAAAATGTTGATAAAAACATCTTTGCAGAATGTGTTACAGAAGTCCGTGAGAAAATTGAAGAATTAAATAAGCAAGATGTTATCATTACTGAGTTTGAGGCAATTACAGTTTCGGCATTTCTTTGCTTTTTAAAGGCAGAATGTGAATACGTTGTTTTAGAGGTTGGCCTTGGTGGAAGATTTGATGCAACCAATGTTGTGAAAAGTCCCCAAGCAGTTGTAATTACATCAATTTCCCTTGACCATGTTGCAATTTTAGGAGACACAATCAGTAAAATCGCCTTTGAAAAATGTGGAATAATCAAAGAAAATGTTCCTGTAATTACATCTTCAAATCAAAATGATGATGCTCTCAAAGTTATAAAGGAAACTTGCGAAAATAAAAACTGCAATTTGATTGTTACCAATCCAAAGGAAACTGAAATTTTTGATGATTCTATCTTTGGTACAGTTTTTGCATATAACGATAATGTTTATAAAACAAAACTTACCGGTAATCATCAGATTGAGAATACAGTAAATGCCATCCATTGTGCAAGGGTGCTTGGAATTAGTGAAAATGCAATTACTCAAGGCATTGAAAACACAAGAATGATTGCAAGAATGGAAATTATCGGTGAAAAACCACTTGTAATCCGTGACGGTGGGCATAACGAGGGTTGTGCAAATGCACTTTATAACTTCCTTAATAAGTATAATGTAAAGAATATCAATATGCTTGTTGGTCTTATGGCTGATAAGGATGTGGAAGGTTATGTTAAGAAAATTGCACCGCTTTGCAAGTCGGTGGTAACGGTAACACCAAGTAATCCAAGAGCATTGAATGGCGACAAACTCAAGGAAATCGCAGAAAAACACTGCGAAAACACAAAGTGCATTGATAATCCCAAAGAGGGTTACAAATATATTCTTTCAAATACCAAAGAAGACGAAACAGTTTTAATCTGTGGCTCATTTTATTTGATGAGTGATATTTTTGCAGATTAAATAACAGAAAGGCGGAATACCTTATGTACAAAGATTTTATTGAAGATAGAATAAACGTGTTTCTTGAAGAATTTGAGAAACTTGTTATAAAAGAAAATATTCCCGTAACAGATCTTCTTTATAAAGAGTGTGATTACAAACTTGATAACACATTACCTCAAATTGACGATAGTTTTACACTTTTCACACCATATTTAAATCGTTGGGGTGGAAAAAAGGATAAACACGCTTGGTTTTATAACGAAATTCAAGTGCCTGAAAATTGGGACGGTGAAATCCAACTTGCAGTAGCAAGCGATGCTCGTCTTGGTTGGTGCGACATTAACCCTCAGTTTATTGCCTATGTTGACGGAAAATTACAGCAGGGTATTGATAAAAACCACCGTGAAGTATTTTTAACAAAGGGTACACATAAGGTGTATCTCTATGCTTATTCAGGTAGTGTTCACGATGAGTATGTTGATTTTGTTACAAATCTTCAACTTATTGATGCAAAGACAAAGCAACTTTATTATGATATAAAAGTTCCTTTTGAAATTCTCGCATACGAGGATGAAAACTCAAGAAATTACTTTGAAATCAAAAAGCATCTTAATAATGCTCTCAATTTCATTGATATGAGAAGCCCATATTCAGAAGAATATTATGCCTCTCTTGATAAGGCTATTGACTATCTGAAAACAGAATTTTATGGTAAATACTGCCGTAAGGGTGATGTTTTCGCATTCTGTATCGGTCACACTCATATTGACGTGGCTTGGGAATGGACACTTGCACAGACAAGAGAAAAAATTCTTCGTTCATTCTCAACTGTGCTTGCACTTATGAAGAAATATCCTGAATATAAGTTTATGTCAAGCCAGCCACAACTTTATAAATATCTCAAAATGGATGCACCTGAGCTTTATGAAGAAGTTAAAGAAATGGTTCGTCTTGGCCGTTGGGAAGTTGAAGGCGGTATGTGGGTTGAAGCCGACTGTAACCTTTGCTCAGGTGAGAGCTTAGTTCGTCAGTTCGTTTATGGTAAACGTTTTATGAAGGACGAATTTGGCGTTGATAGTAAAATTCTTTGGTTACCTGACGTTTTCGGCTATTCTGCAGCACTTCCACAGATTTTGGGAAAATGTGGTATTGATAAGTTCGTGACATCAAAAATCGGTTGGAACGAAATGAATAAAATGCCTTATGATACATTCATTTGGCACGGTATTGATAACACTCCTATTTTCACTCACTTTATGACTGCACAGGATAAAGTTAAGGGAAGAGAACCTGCAACTAATGTTACATATAACGGAAAACTCAATGCAAGTCAGCTTCGTGGTGCTTATGACCGTTATCAGCAAAAAGACCTTTACGACAATGTTCTTATGACATTCGGTTTCGGTGATGGTGGTGGAGGACCATACGCAAAAGATTTAGAATATTTCCGTCGCTTAAAGAATGGTATTCCGGGTACAAGTACACCAATCATGGCGTTTTCAGGTGAATTCTTTGATGATATTAAATCAAAGACAGAGAATAATCCTAAAATCCCACATTGGAATGGGGAACTTTATCTTGAATTCCACCGTGGAACATATACATCTCAGGCAAAGAACAAGAGATATAACAGAAAGAGCGAATTTATGTTCCAAAGAGCAGAAACTCTTTCACTTATTGACGAGCATCTTAACGGATACAAATATCGCAAGGAAGATATGATGAACGCTTGGGAAATCATTCTTCTCAACCAATTCCACGATATTATTCCGGGTTCATCAATCAATGAAGTTTATGTTGACTCTGTTCAGCAGTACGAAGAAATCGCTGCAACAGGTAACGAAATTATTGAATGTACAACAACTGATATTGCAAACAATGTTGAAGCAACTGAGGGTTATGTTGTATTTAACCCACATTCATTTGTGAATAGTGGTGCAGTAGAAGTTGACGGCAAGTGGGTATATGCAGAAAATGTTCCTGCAAAGGGTTATAAAGTAATTAATCCAACAGTTGCTGATAGTAAAGTTGTAGTTACAGAAAACTCAATGGAAAATGATTTCTTCAGTCTTACTCTTGACGAAAAAGGAACATTCACAAGTATCTTTGATAAGAGAAATAACCGTGAGGTTCTCAAAAATGGTCAGCGTGGTAATGTTCTTACTGCTTATGAGGACTACCCAAGAGAATATGATAACTGGGAAATGAGTAGTTATTATACTGAAAAGCATTGGGAAGCAGATAACGTAGAGTCTGTTGAAATTCTTAATGAGGGTGAAAGAGCAGGCCTTAAGATTACAAAGAAATTTAAGAACAGCACAATCGTTCAAAGCATCTACCTTTACAACAATGTTGATAAGATTGACTTTGAAACATATATGGATTGGAAGGAATCACACCTTATCCTTAAAACTGCATTCCCTGTGGATGTCAATACAAACAAAGCAACTTATGACATTCAGTTTGGCTCAGTTGAAAGACCAACTCATAAGAATACAAGCTGGGATGCTGCAAGATTTGAAGTTTGTGCTCATAAGTATTGTGACTTGTCAGAATATGGCTATGGTGTAAGTTTGATGAATGACTGTAAGTATGGTCACGCGATTCACGACGGTGTAATGAGCCTTACACTCGTTAAATGTGGTACATTCCCTGACCCTGAAGCAGATAAGTGCGAACATGTGTTTACATATTCACTTTATCCACACGCAGGGGATTACAGAGAAGCAGGTACAATTAAAAAGGCTTATGACCTTAATATTCCGATGATTTGCAAAAAAGTTGGGGAAAACAAAGGTGTTCTTGCAAATGAATTCTCGCTCTTTACAGTAGATTGTGATAATGTAGTTTTCGAAACTGCAAAGAAAGCAGAAACAGAGGATGCAATTATCCTTCGTGGATGTGAATACTTCAATAAACGAACAACTGCAAATGTAGAATTCGGATTTAATGTTAAGAAGGCATACCTTTGCGATATGCTTGAAAACAATATTGAAGAATTAGATGTTGTTGACAATAAAATATCAGTTAACTTTAAACCATTTGAAATCAACACAATTAAAATCGAAAAATAAAAACCAAAGGGGATTGGTAATATGAAAAAGATTTTATCTGTTTGTTTAGTTCTTTTGATGGCTTTATCCGTATTCAGCATAACTGTATCAGCAGAAGGGGTTGTAAGCATTGGGTACTATGATGCTAAAATTGGTGATTTGTACTATTGCTTTTATGAGGATGAAGCAGACACGGTGGCTTATGTTGTAGGCTATGAAATAGATGCTGATAATATTGCACCTGCGGGGGCAATAACAGTTCCGAAAACCGTTACATACAAGGGTGAAGAATATACGGTTGTAGGTATTGAGGACGAGGCATTTTGTATGTCCTTGTTTACATCTGTTACATTGCCGTCAACAATTACTTACATTGGTGACTACGCTTTTTCAACCTGTGATTACCTTGAAGATGTAGTTATTCCTGATGATTGCAAATTTAATTATTTTGGCTTGAATGTTTTTACGACAACTCCTTTTGAAGCGAAAATTTACTCAAAGGATGAAACAATTTTCGGTCAAAATGTGCTTTACTCATATATAGGTAGTGGGAATGAATATGTCGTTCCTGCGAATATTGAAATAATTGCAAATCATTGTTTCTTTATGTCGGGTATAAAAAATGTTATTTTGAATGATAAGATAGAAGAAATTCCGGCATACGCCTTTGCGTCCTGTCGAAATCTTAAGAGCATCCAAATTCCAGATAATGTTACAATAATTTCTACCGGAGCTTTCAAGGATTGTTCAAATCTTGAAAGTGTAACTCTCGGTAAAGGCGTTAGCAGAATAGGTGTTGAGGCATTCTCCAACACAAAACTCAAAACAATCCATTTAGGTGCAAATGTATATGATATAACAGGGGCATTCAAGGATTGCAAAACAATGGAAAGCATTACTGTTGATGTAGCAAATACAGCTTTAATTACTGACGGAAGTGCAATTTACCTTAAATCAAGCTTCCTGATTGGTGGTTTGGCGGGTGAAGATGGGTTAATCTTGGAATACTATCTTCCTAATAAGGCACAGGGCAAAATTACAATTAAATCAGCAGTTAAGGCTATCGGAGCATACGCTTTTTATAACTGCAAGGATTTGAAAGAGGTTTCAGCTAACAAGATTTTGTATGTTGATTCCAATGCTTTTGCAGGTAGTGGAATTGAAAAATTTAGCGGTAATTCAGCACTTATTATATTTAATAATGCCTTCAGAAATTGCAATAATCTTGCAGATGTCAGTATGGATAGTGCATATTACATTGGCGATGGTGCATTTAAATATTGTACGGCACTTAAAAATGTACAGTTTGCAGACGACATTTACTACATTGGCGGAGAGTCCTTTGCTAATACAGGTGTCACCTCAATCACAGTTAGTGGTGATGAATGTGAGATAGGTGAGGGAGCATTTAAGGATTGTCAAGAGCTTAAGTCGGTAAGACTTGAAGATGGTGTTGAAACGGTTGGCAAGAATGCATTTCTTGGCTGTCCCGAGCTTGAAACAATATACATATCAAAAACTGTGAAGGGATTTGATGAAAATGCTTTCAATGGTTGTGAAAATGTTCTCTTCCAGATTATTGACGGCTCAAGAGGACACAAATTTATTAAAAACTTGGGATATGATTTTGAAACCGTAGGCAGATTGTCATTCTTAGAGAGAATTTCAGCTTTCTTTGAAAATCTTTTCAGTAGTTTATTCGGTTGGATTTAATGTTAAAAATAAATGAATGCCTTGGTGGTGTAATACCATCAAGGCATTTTTTATATCTCTTTGATTTCAATTTCATTGTAATAATGTTTAAGAATCTGTTCATAATTGAATCCTTGACTTGCCATGTGGTTTGCACCATATTGGCTCATTCCTACTCCGTGACCATACCCCTTAACTGTAAAAACAAATTTTTCATCCTTGTATTCAAGGGTAAATGTACTGCTTTTAAGTTGAAACAGGGTGCGTATGTCCGTTCCTTTTAACTCTTTATCACCAATTTTTATGGTTTTTACCATTCCGGTATCGGTATGTGTAATTTCTTTTATCCACTTTTCAGGCTTGTCATCAGTTTTTATGCCCTGAGTCTTGATTTTATCTTCAAAATCTTTAACACTGACAGAAACTGTTGATATATGTGCAGGGGATAGGGTGTCACCAACACTTGGCACGGACTGTAAATATGGATAATCGCCACCCCATACATCCTTTGCGTTTTCAGTTCTGCCGTTGCTCATTGAGTGAAAGACAGAATTTATATATTCGCCGTTATATAGCAAGACAAGATTGATTACTTCGTCAATACATTTTGATATTTTAGAAACATAGAGGTCATAGTTTTCGCCCCACTTTTCCTTTTGCTGTTCAACAGTCAAAAATGCCTGATGTTGAGTACTGTCATCAGTTATATCTGCATTTTGTAATGCTTCATTCTTATGATTCTTTACATATAAAAGTAAGGTGTGGGATGCAATAGTCTGTGCTTTAATGGTTTCTTCGTGATAGGTGGGATTAATTTCGGCTGCAACAACTCCTAACAGATAGTCATTAAGAGTCATTTCAGTAATATTCTTACTGCTTACGGACATAACTTTAACAGTAGAAACATCAACGGTTTCAACAACCTCAACCGTTTCGGAATCTTCCGTATTTCCATTAGAAAAAACATTGTTTACATTCTCTACTGCACACAAAGGACAAAGAATCATAGCAAGTGACAGAAAAAAACAAATCATACTATAACTTTTCAGCATTTTATCGCTCCCTTTTTGTTGACTTTAAATCTTCTTTGTATTAAAATATACGATGTATAATTGTTTATATTGGAAAACTATCGTAATTTTTTATTAAGGAGGTAATAGTTTTGTCTGAATATATTTCAAATATCTCCAAAGATGCTCTTTCAACCTTATGCGAAGAGTTATCAAAAAATACCTGCATTAATCCCGAATATTACCAGAGATTTGATGTTAAGAGAGGACTTCGTAATGCAGACGCAACAGGTGTCCTCGCAGGTCTTACTCGTGTTTGTTCAGTTGAAGGTTATTATATTGATGACGGTGAAAAGGTGCCAAAGCAAGGTCGTCTTGTTTACCGAGGAATCAGTATGAGTGATATTGTTGAAAACTGTGAAAAAGAAAATCGTTTCGGTTATGAAGAGGTTGTATGGCTCCTTATTTTTGGTTCTCTTCCAACACAGGAGCAGTTAAAATGGTTCCGTGATTTGTTAGCAGAATGTCGTGAACTTCCTGAAGATTTTGTTGAAGATATGATTATGAAGGCACCTTCTCAGGATGTTATGAATAAATGTGCCCGTAGCGTGTTGGCTCTTTATTCATACGACCCTAATCCAGATGATATTTCACCTGAAAATGTATTAAGACAGTCAATTCAACTTATTGCACAGTTGCCAACAATTATGACGGCTGCTTATCAGGTTAAGCGTCGTGCTTATGATAAGAAAAGTATGTTCTTCCATCAAAATAAGAAAGAATTAAGTACGGCTGAAAATATTCTTCGTTCAATTCGTCCTAATAAAACCTTTACGGATGAAGAAGCAAAATTGTTGGATATTTGTATGATTATCCACGCTGAACACGGTGGTGGTAATAACTCTACCTTTGCAACTCGTTGTGTTACATCAAGTGGAACAGATACTTATTCTTCAATCGCAGCAAGTATTGGTGCTTTAAAGGGACCACGTCACGGTGGTGCAAACATAAAAGTATATAAGATGATTGAAGATATTAAAAATAATGTTTCTGATATTACTGATGAAGGTAAGGTTGCAGATTATCTTACAAAAATTATGAATAAAGAAGCCGGAGACGGTTCAGGTCTTATTTATGGTATGGGTCATGCAGTTTATACTCTTTCAGACCCAAGAGCAGTTATTCTTCGCAGATACGCAGAAAAGTTCTCTAAAAATCTTGGTTGTGAAGAAGAATATATCCTTCTTCATCTTATTGAGACTCTCACACCTGAGCTTTTTGCAAAAAATAGAGGCAGCAAAAAGAAAATCTGTGCTAATGTGGACCTTTATTCAGGACTTGTTTACAATATGTTGGGCATTCCGCAGGATTTGTTCACACCTTTATTTATGGCAGCTCGTTCAGCTGGTTGGGCTGCACACAGACTTGAAGAATTAACAACAGGTGGAAGAATTATCCGTCCTGCATACAAAAACGTTACAATTCCACGTGCGTATGTACCGATTTCTGAAAGAATTATCCGTACAGAGGCAGTGCAGAAAGAATATATTCCTATTGAGGAAAGGTAATTATTGCTATGAAGATAAGAGGCAAATTTCAAAAGGTAAATCCTATTGTTCCACTCTATGTGTTAGTTGGATTTTTAGCATTGGCAATACCATTGAGAACCTATCAACTTCTTTTTATTACAGAAAGTGATACAGGTTTTTATAAGTCCGTGAACTGGACAGTTTATGCGTTACATTTAATAGCTATACTTGCTGTTGCAGTTTCCTATGTTATGGTTAACCTTGCAAAGAGCGTTCCGTCCTCTAAAAATCCACCAAGCAGAAAAAATAAATTTTTGTCAGTTTCATCCATATGCTTTGGATTTGGAATCGTTCTTGATGCTATTTCAATTTTTTCAAAATTATTTTTGGATAAGAGTGGAGTTGCACTTGCAGAACGTGGAAATCTTGTTCCTTTATTAATAGAGGGAATCTTTGGTGTGTTTGCTGCAATTTATATTTTGATTTTCGGAATTTCGTTCTTTGACGGAAAAACAACATATTCTCAATATAAGTTTTTAGCCTTGACACCACTTGCGTGGTCAGTCGGCAGAGTAATCATAAGATTTTTAACAAGAATTTCTTATGTAAATATTGCCGATTTGCTTTTCGAACTTGTGGCAGTTTCCTTTATGATGATTTTCTTCCTTGCTTTGGCAAGAATTTCATCAGGACTTGCAAATGAAACATCAATGCGAAGCCTTTTTGCATCAGGCTTTGCAAGTGCTTTCTTCTGCTTGTTAACCAATGTACCACGAGTTATTGTTACAATCACAGGCAGTGGGGCTATTATACCGAATGCATATCCAATTTCTGTTTGTGATTTATTCTTTGCGTTTTTTGCAGTAACATATATTATAAATGCTATGGTTTATGCAAAAGAAAACGATTATAAAGAGCTTCAAATGGAAAATAATAAAGAATAATATTCTTTTATAAAACAAAGGGAAATTTTAATGGCAGTATTTTTTACTAATGTTTATACAGCTTTTACTCAGGTTGTAATTCTTTTTCTTGTGGCAGCAGTTGGTTTTATTTGTCACAAAACAGGAATTTATACTGAAAAAGCTTCTCGTTTAACAACAAACTTGCTTTTTTACATGGTTGCACCTGCTATTATTATCCGTTCTTTTTACGGAATGGAATATAACAGAGCTGCTCTTAAAGGATTGTTGTTAGCACTTTTAGGCGGTATTCTTTTTCACGTTGTTGGAATGGTGTTTTCTTCCGTTCTTTTTAATAAAGGAGAAAAAGAAAACGCAAGTATTTTCAAATATGCTTGTTGTTACGGAAATGTAGGATATATGGCGTTACCCTTGGCTCAGGCTATTTTAGGTGATGAAGGAGTATTCTACTGTTCGGTTATTTTAGTACCATTCAACATTCTTTCCTTTACCCATGGCGTTGGGATAATGCAGAAAAAAGACGAGAAAGATAAAATCAATATAAAAAAATTGCTTGTAAATCCGGGCGTAATTGGTGTTGCAATCGGTTTGCCGATTTTCTTATTGCAAGTTGAATTACCACAGATAATTTATTCGCCTGTTTCATATATTGCAGACCTTAACACACCACTTGCAATGGTTATGTTTGGTACCTATCTTGCGTCGGCAGATTGGAAAACACTTTTTTCCGATAAAAGAATTTTTGGTTCAGCAGTTGTGAAATTGATTTTAGTCCCGCTTATTACCATCGGGTGTTTAAGACTGTTTGGTTATAGTGGAGTTCTTATTGCAGCATGTGCTTTGAGTGCATCTGCACCAACAGCAAGCAATACTGTAATGTTTGCGGCAAAATATGACCGTGATACTGCAGTTGCTTCAAAGGTAACGGCATTTGTAAGTGTTTTGTCCATTGTTACAATGCCTGTTATGATTGCTATTGCACAAATGTTAGGATAAGATTTTAACAAGGAGTGAGTTTTATGAAGTTGATTGTTGCAATTATTAACAACGATGATGCTAATGCAGTTATGTCAAACCTTACAAAAGAGGGCTATACTGCAACAAAGCTTAATACATCAGGTGGATTTCTTCGTTCAGGTAATATCACACTCTTAATCGGTGTGGAGGATAAAAAAGTGGATGAAGTTGTTAACATAATTGGTGAATACAGTAGTCAACGCAAGAAAATCACACCTGTTAATGCTACATATATCGGGGAGACAATGCTTACATCAATGCCCGTTGAGGTTACAGTGGGCGGCGCAACTATTTTTGTTCTTGATGTTGAGCAGTTTTATAAGATATGATAAACGACGTACAGACAAAAATTGAACAGCTTTACAGTCGGGTAAGCTCAACAGTGGAGCAGGGTGCTTTCCCCCATGGTGTTCTGGTTGAATGTCAGAATGAGCATGAGGGCGAACTCTTTGCACGCTTTATTGCAAATTGCCTTGTTTGTCGTGGACAGAATAAGCCCTGTGGTGTGTGTCAGGATTGTATAAAGGCACAGGGTAAGGGACACCCCGACATTTACGAAACAGATGGCAAAAGGAAAAAGAGTAATACCTTTTCGGTAGATGAAGTTCGTGATATTCGCGAAAATGCATTTATTGTGCCTAACGAAAGCGATAAGAAAATTTATATTCTGAAAAATGGTCAGAATATGAACGAACAAGCACAAAATGCTATTTTAAAGATTCTTGAAGAACCACCCTCATACGTGTTCTTCATTATAGTTACAACATCAAAAAGTACAATGCTGGAAACAGTTTTGTCCCGTGTTCAGGTGTTTTCCTTTTTAAGTGAAGAGGAACAGGTTACGGATAAGGAAATGGCAATCGTAAAGAATATGGTTTCAGCCATTTTGAGTGTAAATGAAATTGAATTGATGGAACAAACTGCAGTATTTTTGAAAAACAATCAACTTGCAAAGACAATACTTGAACTGCTCACAGAGGTTTTCAGGGATGCACTTGTAAAGAAAAGTGGATTTGTAAGGAAGTTCCGTTTTATGGAAGAAACGGAGAAATTAAGCAATAAATTGACTGCAAAATCCTTGATGCAGTTAATAACAGTTTGTGACGATTTAATAAATTCCATTGAACGGAATTGTAATAATAATTTGCTTGTTGTTCGTATGTGCTACGAAATTAAGAGAGCAATGGGAAGATAATAAAGGTGACATAGATGATAGAAACAGTTGGAATCAGATTTAAAGAAGGCGGAAAAATTTACGATTTTGATGCTGATGGTAAAAAATTCGATAAGGGCGATTACGCTATTGTAGAAACTGTTCGTGGTATGGAATGTGGTATGGTTGCAAAACCGAATCACGGTACAAATGAGGATGATATCAATAAGCCCTTGAAAAAAGTAATCCGTGTAGCCACAGAGGAAGATGTTAAGACATTAAACGAAAATAAGGAAAAAGAAAAAGAGGCATTTAAAATCTGTGAAGGTAAGATTGAGGCACACGGGCTTGAAATGAGCCTTGTTGATGTTGAATATACCTTTGACCGTAGTAAACTTCTTTTCTATTTTACTGCTGATGGTCGAGTTGATTTCCGTGAATTAGTTAAGGATTTGGCATCATCCTTCAGAACAAGAATTGAGCTTCGTCAGATTGGTGTTCGTGACGAATCCCGTATGGTTGGTGGATTCGGTATTTGTGGCAGACCTTTCTGTTGTAATACATTCTTAAACGATTTCCAACCGGTTTCAATTAAGATGGCGAAGGAACAAGGACTTTCTCTTAATCCTACAAAAATCAGTGGCACTTGTGGAAGACTTATGTGTTGTCTTAAATATGAGCAGGATACCTATGAGCATCTTTTGAGAGTAACTCCAAAGGTTGGTGCTATTGTTGACACACCTGACGGAAAGGGTAGAGTAATTGAAAATAACCTTATAACAGGAATGCTTAAAATCACCCTTGACCGTCGTCCCGATGCAGCGCCTGCTGTATTCCATCGTCACTCTGTAAAGATTTTGAAGGATGCAAAAATTAAGGTTGAAAAAGAAGAATTAGAGGCATTAAAAGGAATTGAATAAATTAGTACTTGATTTTTCATTTTTATATGCTAAAATGATAATATACCAATAAAGGGAGGGTACATAACATGGCATACAAAATTACTGAAGACTGCATCTCATGTGGCGCTTGCGCAGCAGATTGTCCAGTTGAAGCTATTTCTGAAGGCGACGGCATTTATGTAATCGACGCTGATACATGCATCGATTGTGGTGCTTGTGCTGATAGCTGCCCTGTTTCAGCACCTCAGGCTGAATAATTAAAATAAAAAAGAACCGCCAAGGATTTTTCCTTGGCGATTTTTTTTATCCCAAATTATGTTTATCAGTAATTGTGATTTCAGGTTTTTTCATACCCATTGTTTCAAGAACAACGATTTCGTTTTCTTCTTTGAGAAGACAACCCGGGAGATAGAGTGATTTCTGTGGACCAACCTTCCAATATCGACCAAGGTTAAATCCGTTAACCCACACATAACCCTTGTCAAATCCGTCAAGGTGAACAAAGCAGTCAGCCTGTGAGTCAGCCTTGAATGTTCCTTTGTAGAACATAGCACCATTGTCCTTGTTGAAATCTTCAACAGGTTTGTATGTAAGCTTTTCGATATTATCGAGTGGTAATGTCCAAACGTTATAACCCATTTGACGCTGGTTAGCGATGTAAATATCAGAAAAGCCTTTTCTGTCCATCATCTTTTCACCATAGTTAACACGTCCCATAGTGTCAACAAGAAGACCAATCTTCTTTTCACCATCAACAGAGCCGATATATACCGTTGATGTATCCTGTCCATCCTTTGCAATTTTGTTATAAAGAGAGCCAAGTGAGAACTTGAAAGGCTTGGTGTATTCAGTACGGTCAATGAATTTTTTGTATTTGTCGTCAACATAAACGAAGCCAAAATCGTGCACATTTCTAATCATCAATGGAATTGGGTCATAATGTCCACGAATAACTGTTTCATAGTAAATCATACCGAAATTCTGTCCGAAATATTCCATACTTTCAGGCACGGGAACACGATGTTTTTCACCGATTATATCGAGATTTTCAAAAAGACTTGCAGATTCGGTAAGTTTGATTGTACCGATTGACTGAAGCTGTGGTGAAGGTGGTAATTCCTTCATTTCAAGGCCCTGATGTTTATGTAACAGTTTGCGAACGGCGTGGTAAGCAGGTGTGTAATCACCATATTCGTTAAGCAAAGCACAATAGTCATAACTTGTGATTGTTGGTTCATAAGCACTTGCTGGATTGTGGTTAGCACCTGCATTAAAACCAAAGTTTGTGCCACCGTGGAACATATAGAAATTAAAACTTGCACCGCAATCTAAAAATTCCTGAACTTCTTTAACAACGGATTCAGGCTTTCTTGTGTGATGTTTATCCCTCCAATGGTCAAACCAACCACACCAGAATTCACCGCACATATTTGGTCCGTCATTTTCAAAATCTTTCAAGCAGTTAAATGCAGTTTTTGCACGAGAACCAAAGTTAAGAACCTTGTAAATATGTGGTAAAGAGCCACCAGAAAGCATATTCTTCCAGTTTCCGTCGGATGTGAAAAGGGGGCAGTCAATGCCACAATTTCTTGTCAAATCTTCAACGAATTTAAGATAATCCTTATCGTTACCATAAGAACCATATTCGTTTTCAACCTGCATCATAATAATATTGCCACCATTTGTTTCTAAAAGTGGCTTTAATCTGCCAAGCAATTCTTTATAATAACGCTCAATGCAAGTAAGAAAATCAGGGTACATACAACGAATCTGCATATTTTTATCTTTTAAAAGCCAAGCGGGGAGTCCACCGAAGTCCCATTCAGCACAAATGTATGGACCAGGACGAACAATACAGTAAAGGCCAACCTTTTGAGCAGTTTTTACGAATTTTTCAATATCAAGAATTCCGTCAAAGTGGAATTCGCCGGGTTTTGGCTCGTGAAGATTCCAACAAGTGTATGTTTCAACTGTGTTGAACCCTGCAAGTTTTAATTTTGTAAGTCGGTCTTCCCAGTATTCAGGCATAGTACGGAAATAGTGCATAGCACCTGAATAAATCTTTATGGGCTTACCGTCCATATAAAATTCCTTGTTTTTAATTTCAAACATATCAATACACCTCTAAAGTATTGGCATAGCCTTGAATAATGTCAACAAGCAACTTTTCGTTTTCGTCAAAAACTGTGTCGCATTCTTCAATTTTCTTTTCTGTTTCTTCGTTTTCTTCATTAACGAGAATAACATAGTGGGAGTAAGCAGTTTTTAAATTCTCACGAAGAACATCGGGTAATTCATTACCGATTTTCTCAACTGCCTTTTCAACCTCACCACAGAATGCGATGTTAATAAAAAATCTTGTGTGACCTTCTTTTTTGATTTCTTTGTAATAGGTCATAAGGATATTGTATGGTGCAGGCACTTCTTCAAGTCGCCACATTTCCCAAGCAAAATCCCACTTTTTCTGTTCTTCTGAAACAGGTTCTTTTTTCTTAAAACTAAATAATCCCATATGTACTTATCCTTTTATAAAATACTCCATTAATTTAATTACGTGTTGGCTCTTTTACCGTAAAATTTTCTTTAAATCCTCTTTTTTAGATAACCATGGCTTGTGTCTATGAATCATACTATGACAGTTTGAACATACCATTACTAAATCTGAGATTTTAGTCTTTTCATCTTCCTCCATTTGTGAAACGGGTTTGATGTGGTGAGCTTCAATGAATCCATCACCAAGAGAGGCATATTTTTCGTTAAAATTAAATCCACATATCTCGCAATAAAGTTGATTGTTATGTTTTTCTGCAAAAATTTTCTTTGCCCTACTAATTAATTTTGGGTTACGTTCCTTTGTAAGATGCTTTTTTAATTGGAGTTTTCCCTCGGAAAATTCGTCATCTTCTTGTGTGAGTTCATACTTATATTCATCGTCAATTGTTCGTAAGCCCCAATGTCCATTACCGATACCATCAACGGAATAAAACAAGTCTTCCTTACCGTTGAAAACAAAAGAATCTGAACTGTTGTGTTCTAATGTTGCTCTAATAATTGCTTTGTAACTTTTAGGTAATATTTCATTATCGTTAAGATTCTCGAATGCTTCATAGATGTCACTTAAATATGCGTGACCTCCTAATTGTTTTAGTGCTTCAATGGTTTTTTCTTTATAAGTCATATTTTTATTTCCTTTCAATTAAACACACACATTCTATATGGTCGGTGTGTGGGAACATATCCACAGGCTGAATTTTACGGACTTTGTATCCGTTTTTGCTTAAATACATCAAATCTCTCGCAAGAGTTTCGGGGTTGCAACTCACATAAACAACTTTTTCAGGGTTGAGTTTTACAAGTGAAGATAAAAACGGAATATCACTACCGGCCCTTGCAGGGTCCATGATTACGGCATCAACTTTTTCGTTGTTGTTTGCCAAATCAACCATGAATTTTCCTGCATCTGCTGCGAAAAACTTAATATTTTCAATGCCGTTGAGTTTTGCGTTTTCCTTTGCATCCTTGACGGCATCTTTATTGATTTCAACACCTAAAACACTTTTTACATTCTTACTTGCGATAAGTCCGATTGTACCCGTGCCACAATAAGCATCAATAATTCGTTCCGTGCCTTTGAAATCAGCATATTCAAGTGCTTTATTGTAAAGAATCTCTGTCTGCACAGGGTTAATCTGATAAAATGCCTTTGGCGAAATACGAAATTTAAGTCCACAGAGTTCTTCTGTAATTTTTCCGTCACCAAAAAGCACTTCGCTTTTATCACCCAATACCATACTTGTAAATTTATTATTCACATTTTGCACTATTGTTGTTATTTCAGGATGACGCCCAACAAGTGCATTGATAAATGAACGCTTTGATGGGAATTGTGGTGTTGCAGTAACTAGTACTACCATAACCTCGCCGCTTTTAAATGCAGTTTTTACAAGCACGTGTCGTAAAAAGCCTTGACGAGTATTTTCGTCATAGGGTTTCATCTTGAAGCTTTTTAAAAGTTTTTTTACTGTATTTGCAATTTCATCAGCCTTAGGGTCAGTAAGCATACATTTTTCAATATCTACAATTCTGTGTGTAGAGGACTGATAAACACCTGCAACAATCTGATTATTCCTACCTCGACCAAAGGCATATTGTGCCTTGTTGCGATAGTTATACGGATTTTCCATTCCTATGATTTCTTCAATGTGACAAAATCTACCGAGAAGGCGAATTGCCTTGACTTGCTTATGCTTTAATTGTTCTTCATAAGAAAGATTCAGTAATTGACATCCACCACATTTTTTAGCGTGGGGACAAATTTGTTTTGCAGTATTCATAAATTATCCTATTTTCCTACCATTTTTAATTTCAATTTTACCAAGGAAAGGTACTTTGAAATACCCTGTGAATGTGTCGTCATTAATCTCAACACAAACATCAACAATCATTTTGCCCATAAGGTCAATTTCAGCTTTTCCTGAAAGTTGGTTGCCTTCTTCTTTAATGTCAAAAACCCTGAAGTTAGGCAACTTTTTAAGTGAAGGTACAGTTATGGAGAAGTCGTATTCACCATTATTGTCACGAATTTCAACGGTTGCACTGCCACTAAGCAGGGAAGTATCGATTTCACCCGTCCATTTTCCAAGACCTATCATTTTTCACTACTCCTTAAAAGAACACATTAACATTATAATTTTACCATTTATTGTGAATGATGTAAAGTAAAAAAATAACGTTGTTTTTTAGGATTTTCAACACTTTTCATTGACATTGATGATAAAAGAGAGTACAATAATAGACTGAAAAATAATAATTATATGAGGTGTTTTCATTGAAGAAATTATATGAGATTATAAAGCCACATCAAGTCCTATTATTGTTGTTGGATTTTGTAGTTGTAAACGGTTCATATTATCTTTCTATGTTCTTACATAGACAGTTTTCTTTTGACTGGGATATCTTCGTGTTCCTTTCAAGAAGAATCGTTTTTGTTACAGTTATTTACATTGCATTGTTTATGATTCGTAAACTGTACAGTAATATGTGGAAGTACATGGGCTTCTACGAACTTATAAACTCAGTTATCTGTGCAGCTTTCGGTACAGCTCTTTGCTGGATTTGTGACTATGTCGGAATGAAGATATGCGTTGCATCAAACATGGAAAAACTTTTCCAGACAATGCCAATTGCAGTTTATGTTGATGCATTTATGTTTATCTGCTTCTTCTCAGTTGGCGCAAGAACATTGTATAAAGCGTATAACGCTTTGAAAGCTGATTCAAGACGCAGAAGAAAAGACTCTAATAAACGCATTATGATTATCGGTGCGGGTGATATGGGTAACTCTGTTCTTTTTGAAATGAGCCTTAGCGGTTATAAATCAGGCACACCTGTTGTTATCGTTGACGATGATGTGGCAAAGAAGAATATGAGAGTCCGTGGTATTCGTGTTGGTGGTAAGATTGCCGACATTCCTGCTCTTGTTAAGAAATATGATGTAAACGAAATTATTTACTGTATTCCTACTGCAACACCTGAAAGAAGAAAAGAAATCTTTGAAATTGCAATGTCAACAGGTTGTACACTTAAACGTGCTCCTAATATTGAAGAGCTTGGTGCAGAGGGCAAGATTGAAGTTGATAAAATTAAAAAGGTTGATGTTCTTGACCTTCTTTCACGTCCAGAGGTTAAGCTTGACCCGGATGTATGTAAATATGTTACAGGTGAAACAGTTCTTGTAACAGGTGGTGGCGGTTCAATCGGTAGTGAGCTTTGCCGTCAGATTGCTCGTTACAACCCTGAAAAAATTGTTATTTTCGATATTTACGAAAACAATGCTTTCACACTTAAAAACTCACTTGACAGACAGTATCACGGTGCTCCTCAGATTGAAATCCGTATTGGTTCTGTTCGTGAACTCAGAAGATTAAAGGAAATTTTTGAAGAGTTCCGTCCATCATCAGTATTCCACGCAGCAGCTCATAAGCACGTTCCATTGATGGAAGACAGCCCTTATGAAGCAGTTAAGAATAATATTCTTGGTACATATAACACAGCATTCTGTGCTAACGAATATGGTGTTAAGAACTTTGTTCTTCTTTCAACAGATAAGGCAGTTAACCCAACAAACGTTATGGGCGCAACAAAGCGTGTTTGTGAAATTGTAATTCAGCATTTCAGCAAAATTTCAAAGGGTACAAAGTTTGCTGCAGTTCGTTTTGGTAATGTTCTTGGTTCAAACGGTAGCGTTATTCCAATTTTCAAAGAACAACTTGAACAGGGTGGACCAATCACAGTTACTCACCCTGACATTACAAGATACTTTATGACAATTCCTGAAGCAAGCCAGCTCGTTGTTCAGGCAGGTGGTCTTGCAAAAGGTGGCGAAATCTTCGTTCTCGATATGGGTGAACCTGTTAAGATTGTTTCTCTTGCAGAAAATCTTATCAGACTTTCAGGATTTGAACCATATAAGGATATTGAAATTCAGTTCACAGGTCTTCGTCCTGGTGAAAAACTTTATGAAGAACTTTCACTTGAAGAAGAACTTGACGAGAGAAAGAAAACAGGTAACGATAAGATTTTCGTTACAAAGCCTCTTGAAATTGACGACGAACAGCTTGAAAGAGATATTAAGGCTATTGGAGACTTACAGCCTGAAGAAGTTCGCACATACTTAAAACGCCTCGTTCCAAACTATCGTGGTAAATAATTTTTAGCAAATACATTGGAGATGTTCACAAATGCAAATCAGAATTGAAAAAACAACAACACCTAAGGCAAAGCCTGATTGGAAAAATTTAGGATTCGGTCATATCTTCACAGACCATATGTTTATTATGGACTATGATGAGGGACAGGGTTGGCATGATGCAAGAGTTGTGCCATATCAGCCGGTAGTTCTTGACCCATCAGCACTTGTTTTCCACTATGCTCAGGAGTGCTTTGAAGGACTTAAGGCATACAGAATGGCAGATGGTAATGTTCAGCTTTTCCGTCCTGACAAGAATGCTGAAAGAATGCAGTCAACACACGACAGACTTTGCATTCCACAGATTCCTGTTGCTGATTTCGTAGATGCTGTTAAAGCACTCGTTTCAGTTGATAAGGATTGGGTTCCATCAGAGCCTGATACAAGTCTTTATATTAGACCATTCACAATTGCAACTGAACCAATTCTTGGTGTTAAAGCATCAGCAAAATATCAGTTCATCATTATCTGTTCACCATCAGGTGCTTACTATGCAGAAGGCCTTAACCCTGTTAAGATTTATGTTGAGGAAGAATTTGTTCGTGCTTGCCCAGGTGGTACAGGTGCTATCAAATGTGGCGGTAACTATGCAGCATCAATGGCAGCAGGTGAAAAGGCACATAAACTCGGCTATTCACAGGTTCTTTGGCTTGACGGTGTTGAAAGAAAGTATGTTGAAGAAGTTGGTGCTATGAACATTATGTTCAAGCTCGACGGTGAAATCTATACTGCAGCAACATCAGGTACAGTTCTCCCAGGTATTACAAGAATGAGCTGCATTGAAGTTCTTAAGAGTTGGGGCTACAAAGTAAATGAAGGAAAACTTGCTATTGATACAGTAATGGAAGCAGGTAAAAATGGTACTCTTGAAGAAGTATTCGGTACAGGTACGGCAGCAGTTATTTCTCCTGTTGGCTCACTCAGATACAAGGATGATGTTGTTGAAATCAACAATTTTGAAATCGGTGAACTTACTCAGAAACTTTACGATACTCTTACAGGTATTCAGTATGGTAAACTTGAAGATACATACGGTTGGACAGTAAAAGTTGACTAATTAAAACAACAAAAAATAAGGACAGGTTTTAAACGACCTGTCCTTTTTATTTTACATATTTTATTTACTTGCTTCTTTTAAAAGCTTTAGTATTTCTTCCTTTGGGAAGATGTATTTTTTATTGCAGAAATGACAACAAACTTCTGTCTTTTCATCCTCTGCCATTTCACGAAGTCCGTCTTCACCTGCACCAATAAGAGCCTTTGTAACTCTTTCTGTACTGCAATCACATCTATACTCAACCTCTTGAGTGTCAAGGAGTTGCATTGTGAATTCAGAAAGTACGGTTTTACAAATATCTTCGGGAGTAAGTCCTTCTGCAAGCATTGTTGTAACTGGTTTAATTCCTTCAAGGCTTTTTTCAACAAGAGAGATTGTATCTTCGCCTGCAGTTGGAAGTAATTGAATTAAAAATCCACCTGCTAAAAGCACTTCTTCACTTTGTGGGTCAACAAGCACGCCGAGAGCACAAACCGTTGGTGTCTGTTCACTTGTAGCGTAATATGTTGTAATATCTTCTGCGATTTCACCTGAAACAATAGGTGTCTGTGCACAGTATGGTTCTTTCATTCCAAGATCCTTGATAACTGTCAAGAAACCGTTCTTACCAACTGCACCTGAAACATCAAGTTTACCTTTTCCGTTAAGTGGAAGATTAACTCTTGAGTCTCCGATATAGCCCTTAACCTGTCCTTTTGAATTTGCAACTGCAACAACGGGAGCAGCAGGTCCGCCACCACTGATTTTGAGTGTAAGAGTATCTTTTTCTCCCTTTAAAAGTACACCCATCATTGCAGCACCCGTAATAAGTCTGCCAAGGGCTGCGGAGCATACTTTCGATGTGTTGTGAATGTTTTGCATTTCTCTTACCATCTCTGTTGAGTTGAGAGCAAGACAGTAGAGTGTACCGTCTTCGGAAATCATTCTAACAAGCTTGTTCATTTTAATTCATCCTTAAAAATAGTTTCTGTTTTTTTACATACAAAGGTAATTCTTTCGGTTGTAGATGTTATATCTTTATCGCTATAATCATCGCACATTTCCAAAAGAGTAAAACCTGTTTTATTTATAATTTTTAAAATATCGTCAACGGAATATGAATACTCGCAAAAACTCTCGCTATATTTTTCATAGCAGTTATCATCATCATTTTTAATGAAAAAGTCAAGGTCGATTTGTGTTTTGCCTGATTCCTTGTCAAAGGAATTTTGCCAAGCACAGTAAACTTCATCCATATCATAGATAAAAGTATTATTCCCAAGAATATTCTCATGCTTGTATGGTGTGTTCATATCAAAAACAAAAATTCCACCCATTTCCATAAAAAGTGAAACACGAGAGAATGTTTTCTCAACATTTTCAAGTTTTTCAATATGATTTATAGTATCAAGGATTGAAACAGCACAGTTAATAGTACCATAAAGGTCAAGCTCTTCACCCTTCTGACAAAGAAACATAGCAGAAGAATTTTCTTCGTACTTTTTCTCATTTGCCACCATGAGCATATCTTCACTTGCGTCAACACCGATTACATCATAACCATTTTTCTCCAAGAGAAAAGAGAGAGTCCCCGTACCACAACCAAGGTCAAGCAAAAGCCCTCCGTCAACACCATTTTTGTGTAACAGAGAGCAGATACTATCGGCGATTTTTTCATATTCAACATTTTCAGTTAAGATATCATATACTGATGAAAAAATTCCGTAACTCATTCTTCGACTCTTTCAAAAATCTTTTCGTAACCATCTGCACCATATTGAAGTGAACGGTTTACACGGCTGATTGTTGCTGTTGAAGCACCAGTTGCTTTAACAATATCGTTATACACCTTTTTCTCGGAGAGCATCTTTGCAACCACGCAACGCTGTGCCATAGAGTGAAACTCATTTATAGTACAAAGGTCCTGGAAAAAGTCATAACATTCTTCTTCGCTTTTTAATTGCATAATGCACTTAACAAGAAAATCTGTATTTTCGTTTTTAAAATCGATTCCCATTTTTACAAACCTCCAAAAGTTTTTCCCTTTCATATTTTAGCACATTAAAACTTGAAAGTAAAGAAGAATTTTAAAAACAAAGGTGTAAAATTATACCTGGGATAACTGAACAAAGATACATAATTCCTAAAATCTTGAGATTTTCTTTAAGCTTTGATTTATCACGGAATAAAATAAGCATTCCTGCACCTGCGTTTGTGCAAAGCCCTGCAATCAAAGCGCCGAAGCTCAATGTGCCTTCAATATAGAGTTGGGTTAATAGTACGGAAGATGCACAGTTTGGAATGAATCCTATTAAAGCAGAGAGCAAGGGCTGAAAAGCAGATTCTGAAAGTAATAAATGTGAAAGTCTTTCGGTGCCTATAAAACTTACTGCAAGGTCAATGACCATAGTGAATAAAAGTAAAAATCCGAAAACTTTTACTGTGTGAATAAGCGCAGGACGTAAAACTCCACTATTTTCGTCACAACCACAGTGGTCATGTTCACATAAATCGTGGGAATGATGGTGATGTGCCTTGTGAAGTTTCCTTTCTATAAGGTAAATTCCGTAGCCGAACACAAGGGCAATAATCACCTTTGCTACAATAAGTCGTAAAATCTCAAAAGCACCGTTTGATGAAGTAGCAAGAAGAATAATCGCCTCATCAGAGGTTGCAAGAAAAACGGCAACAAGAGTACCAAGACTTATTATTCCGCTTGAATAAAGATTTGCACTCATAACGGAAAAACCGCATTGTGGAATACATCCTGCAATAGTGCCTATAAGTGGACCGGCAGTACCTGAGCGGGTGAACAGGTGTTTTACTTTATCTTGTGCCTTGTGTTCAAGAAATTCAATAATAAGGAATGCGATAAACAAAAAGGGGAGTGCCTTAAGTGTATCCAATACGGAATGTAAAAGAATATCAAAAATTCCATTTAATGAAAAAACGGAAGCCTCCGTATGTGCGTGGAAAAGTGGTGTCATATTGCTCTCTCCTTTCCACAATGCTCACAAATCCCATAGAGTACAGTTCTTGAACCATCAATTTTAAACTGATGGTCATTGAAAATGTGGCTTGAAAGCTTGTCAAGAAAATCACATTCTGTGTGGATAAGTGTACCACAGGAAGAACATTTTAAATGGTAGTGATTATGACAGCGTTCACTTTCTAATTGATAACAACAAGCATTATTATCCCCGTGAAAGAATTTTCTTGCTTTTCTTTCATCACAGAGTTTGTCTAATTGACGATAAACCGTAGTTCTACCAATATTGTCCCCATTCGAAATTAATGCAAAATAAACTTCTTCAGCAGAAAAATGCTGGTCGGGATTGCTTTTTAAAAAATCATAAACTAATAAGCTTTGTTTTGTAATATAACTCATAATTGGACCTTTCGCAAATTGAATTTGAAATTCAGTTTCAAATTATATATAAAAATCAATGAAAAGTCAACAAAAAAGAGCAGGTAATTAAACCTGCTCAAAATAATTTAAGGTTATTTGTTCGCAAAGGCATCTTTAACTGCATAATATGCAGGCTTTGGATTACCATTCAAATCAACAAGACCCCAACCTGTTTCAACGGGACAATCCGGCTGACCACAGATGTAGCAAGCATCACTGTCGGAATAACAGTAAACGATTGCACCACAGAGGAAATCAAGGTTATAAAGACGCTTGAACAAATCTGTAAAGAATTTTCCTTGGTCTTCGGGTGTGTGGCGATAATCAGTTAATTGGTATCCACCCTGCAATTCACGATAAAGATGGTTGGCAAGTTCTGTGTCAAAAAGTTTGTTTGCAAGTTCTTTCTCGTTTGCATATTCAAGAGAAAGCATATGTTCTTTAAAATCTTTGGGAAGATTATTGATAAGCCCCATAATGTCTTTTCTTGCTGCTTCTTCGTTCTCGTAACCATAGGTCTTAAGAATATCATTTTTCTGTTCTTCTGTTTTTACGTCACCATAACCCATATATCCAAATTCATTAAGGATAACAGGCTTACCACTATAACTCCAAACATATCGAAGAAGTGCATCAAATACCCAAATATCTTTAAAGACATTTTCAAAGCAACCAAGGTATAAATCAAGGGCAACATAATCACAATAATCGTGATATGGCTTCATAAGTCGGCAAGTTTCATAAAGTGTAGTACCTGCAAGGTTATAACCTACAATAATTTCTTCCTTTACATCCTGCATAGCTTCACATTGAATTCCCATAAAGTAAGCAGCTTCTTCAAGTGTTAAAGGAAGTGTAAAATGCTCAATTCCCATTTCATTGGTAATTTGGAAAGCGGAAACAATTCCCTGAAGGTCAGTTGCATAAAATTTTGCTATTTTTTGAATTTCTTCCTTGTTAGCTTCGTCTCTTGGGTCAAGTCCTGCTTCAATGTAGTCATCAGGATATGGTGTTATTGCCATAACCTTAAATCCATTGTCTGCATAGCCTTTTGCTCTTTCTTTAAAACTAAGATAACCTTCGGTCAGTTCACCATTTTCGTCGTATGGTAAATGGCTGATATCAAATCTTACCCATTCAATATTTGCTTCACCAATTTGCTGATAGTTTTCGTTAGGATGACAAACCCCCTTAATAAAGCCATCGGTCTTTTTAAGTAAAGCATCAACCTCATCACTGGTTTGAGCCTTCAAAAAAGAAGTTCCTGCATTGACTGCAACGTAACGAAAGCCCAATGTATCAACCTTAGGCAATATAAAGTTCCAAGCAATAAAAATTAAAGCAAGCAAAACAGCAATAACAGAAATTAAAATCTTCAATCCCTTTTTCTTTTTCATTATTATATACCCCTTTTTCTAGATTGTACCATAGGGCTGTTGTTGTAGTCAATGAGAGATTTTGTTCACAGTTGTTGACTACATAGTTGAATTACTATATAATTATTGTAATCACTATTGAGTAAAAGGGGAAACAATATGAAAAGTTTAATTTCAACGATTCTTGCCGCTTTAATGGCAATACTCAGTATTTTTCCTGGATTTAAGGAAGATACTCCACCAGAAGAAATTGTTGTAGATAACACAGGTGCAAATCAGGTTACGACCTACAACACAGGCGATGCAAAATATTCCTTGAATATTGATGCAGGGGATGAAATTCACGATATCAGCGACTTGCTTTTTGGAGCATTCTTTGAGGATATCAACTTTGCAGCCGATGGCGGACTTTATGCAGAAATGGTTGTAAATCGTTCATTTGAATACACAGAGTATGCAGAAAAAGATGAGCTTTATCGTTGGGATGTTGTAAACGGTGCTGAAATTTCCGTTGAGAAAAATACTGTAAATTCACTTAATGAAAATAACCCTAACTACCTTGTTTTACAAGGCAATCCTAACGGTAAATCAGGTGTTGAAAATCGTGGTTTCCTTGACGGAATGAGTATTGAGGCAGGTAAGACATATAACGCATCTTTCTACGCAAAGAGTAGCTCATATACAGGTAGGATTTATGTAAACCTTGCAGTTAACGGTACTGTTGTAGGCTCTGCAACTGTTGAAAACATCACTTCTCAATGGGCAAAATATGAATTGACTCTCACATCAAACACAACTGCACATCAGGGCGTTACACTTCAGGTGTTAACAGATGGTGGAGAAGTGTATTTCGATATGATTTCCCTTTTCCCTGAAGATACATATAAAAACCGTGAAAATGGTTTAAGAGCAGATATGTGTAAGCTTCTTGAAGAAATGCAACCAAAATTCTTGCGTTTCCCAGGTGGTTGTATTATTGAAGGCTATGATGAAAATAGTGCATATAACTGGAAAAATTCAATCGGTACAGGTAGCAACGGATTACCACTTGAATTCAATGGCAAATATGGTGATGTTGCTGCAAGAAAACAGGGAGTAAACCTTTGGACAAATATTGATTTGACTGAAGACCCATTACCTTGCTATATGTCCTACGGTCTTGGTTTCTTTGAGTATTTCCAACTTGCTGAGGATTTAGGTGCCATCGGTGTGCCTGTGCTTAACTGTGGACTTTATTGTCAGGGTAGGGGTAGAGGACCACTTGATACAGATAGTGACGAGTTTAAACAGTATGTTCAGGATATGCACGACCTTGTTGAGTTCTGTCGTGGTGACGAGAACACAACATGGGGTAAGGTTCGTATTGATTTGGGTCGAGAAGAACCATTTAACCTTAAATATATTTGTATCGGTAATGAAAACTGGGGTCAGGATTATTATGAGCATTACTCAATTTTCCTTGAATCATTTAATGAAGCAAAGGCAAACAATCCTGGACTTTATGAAGGTCTTGAACTCATTTATTCCTCAGGTATCGACGATGGTATAAGTGGTGCAGATTATCTTGCATCTTATGAATATGCAAAGAATGAACTTGATAAAATGGGCTCAACAAATGCATCTGATTTTGCAGCAGCAACTGACCACCACTATTACAACGACCCTGAATGGTTCCTTGAATATGCTGACTATTATGACCCATACAACTACAAGAGAAATGTAGAAAATATGACTGACACAATCTACGGTGGCGGTATTAAAGTCTTTGTTGGTGAATATGCTTCTTGGAGTAATACTCTCAGGTCAGCACTTTACGAAGCAGCATATATGACAGGTCTTGAAAGAAATGGTGACATTGTTGAAATGGCTGCTTATGCACCATTGTTCGGTAATACAACTGCAACACATTGGGCACCTGACCTTATCTGGTTCAACAATCATCAGGTAACACCATCAATTAACTATCATGTTCAGAAACTTTTCTCTGTAAATCAGGGTTCAGCGGTGCTTAATCATACATTGACAGATGCAAAATTACCGGAGGTTAATCTTGTTGGTAAGGTTGGTGTTGGTACTTGGTACACATCAGCAAAATTTGATAATGTTAAAATTACAAGCCTTGAAAACGGTAAAACACTTGGTAGTACAAAATTCACAACAGCCCTTGCAAAGTCAAGATGGGAGTTTCCAACAGATGGTGAGTGGAAAGTACAAAAGGGTGCTCTTGTAAACACAACAACATATATGCAATATGGCAATAATGGTAGCGTTGCATATTTTGGTGATACAGACTGGTCAAATTACTGCTACACAGTTGAGGCAACAAAGCTTGAGGGTGGAGAAGGTTTCATCATTCCATTTGCAGTTCAGGATATAGATAATTGCTACTTCTGGAATATTGGTGGCTGGGAAAATACAGTTTCAGCACTTCAGAAGATTGAAAATGGTATTAAAACAGATAAGCTTCATGGCACAGTGAAACCATTCACAGTTGAAACAGGCAAGACCTATGAAATCAAGCTTGAGGTTTCAGGCTCACATGTAAAGGGCTACATTGACGGCGAACTTTATATCGACTACACATTCACTAATGGTGCAAAAGCTTATGCTTATACAGTTGTAAGTACTGACGACAATGGCGATGTGATTATCAAGCTTGTTAATGTTACAGAAAATGCAAGTACAGTTGCAGTGAATATTGATAACGCAAGCATCAACGGTACAGCAATTATCAATCAAGTTGCAGGAGATTCACTTAAAAATGACAACATTCTCGGACAACCTGAAACTTGTACATTTGATGAATTCTCCCTTGACGGCTTCTCAAATCAGTTCAACTATACAATGCCGGCTTATTCAGTAACGAGCATCAGACTTAAAACAAAATAAAAAAACAAAAAGAGTACGGAAATTCCGTACTCTTTTTTTAATCCAATATTTGTTTACCTATGGCTTTCAAACTATCCTCACGAACTTTTTTGGTGTATTTTGTGTTACCAAGTACCCAATCCCATTCAACCTTAAACCAGTCAATTTCTTGTGGCTTTCCACCGTCCATCTCTATTTTAACCTGTTCCATAAACTTTTCCCAACGCATTTTGTGGAATGAGTTTACAAGGTCACCTAACTGACGATGTGCATAGTCGTGAAGATTTCCATCATCCGATAAAAGTTTGCAATACCATGTGGTAATTAATGCTTTCGCATTAATCATATATAACTCTTTTGTAAAGTCGTCGAGTTTGTCGGTATATTCTTCGACTAGTGTAATATATGTTGCAAAAGTAAAGTCCTTGCTGTTGAGTAATACTCTGTCAAGTGTATCCAAAAGTGATAATAACTTATCACCATATTCAACACAAACAAGATAATCCTTACTCTTATATGCTGAAACCGTCTTTTTAACAAGGGATGTGAGCTTGTTTGAGATGGATTGTCTTAACAGGTCAACTGCATCGTAAACATAACATTCGTTATCCTTGAATTTGTCAAAATCCTTTAAGAAAAGCTTTACTGCTTCGTCAAAATCATCCTTTGAATAAGGAACTCTGACTGAACCACGGGCTGTAAACATCTTGGTTTCAGGGTCAAGGGGACGACGACAACCCATAGTTTCGGTTGCACCAAAGCTTAATGGTCCGTTGTCACAGTTGTAAGCAGTTTTTAAAAGAATTTCCATACTTTCGTTAATATGCTCGTTTTCTTTGCCATATCTTCTCTTGGCATATTTCTTTGCCCATTCATTGATGTTGTCAATTTCTTCCCATATAGTTGAGAAGAAAATATCAGTAACAATAGGATTGACATTCGTGCTTTCGGATGTCAGGGCAATTCCCTTAAAATTAGGTCTTTCGGATGCAGTTTTCACCATTTTCGGAATTTCATTAATGTTTCCGTAAATACCGTGTCTTCCACCAAAATTATTAAGTAATCCGCAAAGTACATTTCCGTATTTTGCAAGACGACTGAATTTGTTTGCGTTGTGATTAACCTTTTCTGTGTTAAGGTCAAGCATAAGAATATGATTATCACGATAAGGCTTTACGGATTTTGTGAAAACCTTATTTGGATTGAGTGCCCAGCACTGAACAATCCAAATAGCATCCTTGTCAAAGGAAAGCATACTTTCCATAACATTTTTATAACTGTCTTTTGCAGTGTTTTTATTGAGCTTTCCACCTTCGTGACAAACATCACCTGCAAAGAAATGAGTTATATCACCAAAAACTTCTTTTTGACATTCGTAGAAAAGTTGAGCGTACTTAACATATTTCACGCTGTCGGGACAAATGATTAAAGGTCTTTCAATTCCTTTCCATTTACCTTGCTCAATAACTTCTACATCCTTGTCCTTTTTCTTGATATCACGTGGCACCATACCTGTATATGCCTGTAATACAACATTCATTCCAAGTACTTGCATTCTTCTGTGGTTTCTTCGTGCCATATAGCATTTCTCAAAAAAGAAATCGTCGTGAATAGGTCCACCTATGTTGCAGATGTTACTCATATAAAACCACGCGTAATAAGCAGGGCCAACAAGGAAATTCTTGATTTCGCGATGACGATATCCAAGTTTTGTAAGGAAACGACGATAAACTTCTTCCATTCCAAGAATATCAAGTACAAGGTTAACACCATTCATAGCAAGAAAGTCAATTTCCTTTTGCCATTGTTCTTCTGTCCAGAATGCCATAGAGTAGGAATGAGTGCAATAGTTGTATGCGTATCTGTATTTAAACGTGGTTGTACGGTTGATTTTTCCGCTAACAGGGGGGAGTGTTTTCGGTAATTTAACCTGATTACCGAATCTTGAAATATGACAGTTACATACTTCTTTTAAATAGCAGTTGAAGGCTGATGCAAGTCCTACACCACTATTTGATGTAAGCACAATTTTCCCACGAAGACTTGCGATTGAAAAATAGTCCTCTTTAAGTCGTCTGTCAAGGCGTAATTCAAACTGCTCAACATAGGCTTCGCCAACTGTTCTGCTGATAATTCCGTTGACATCTTCAAGAATTTCATCGTCAGTGATTTCTTTGGCAAATTCTGTTTTCTCAAATGTTTCAGGTTCGTGAAAAACAACCTTTTTAGATGGGAATTTACAATCCTCACCCAAAATCTCAACATTATTAATTGTTACTTTTTCACCATTGTAATACTTCACGAAAATACGAATGTACCTTGCAATTTTCGGGCTTTTACCTTTTTTATAGAAGTTTACACCGTCAAGGCTTGAAAAAACTGTATAGTTAACGTCAACACCATCGGGAAAAACTACAACAACATCGTGGACACTCATGCTTTTAGGAAATGCTAAATCTATAAAGCAGGGGTAAGTGTCATAAACAAACATTGGCATAGTGTTTTTGTTAGCTTCACCACTGGCGTTGAGTATTTCATAATTTAAAAGTTCCAAAGTAATCACCTAAAATCTAATATCTACTAAAATATATCACAAAAAACACCAAAAGTCTATTACGAAAAACGACTATTTTTGTTGATAAACAAACATTTTGTAATAAGTGTAAAAAAATGGTGTAAAACTATTGAAAAATAAAATGTTTTTTGTTACAATTTATAAGGTTAAATGTATTAGTGTGTACTGATGCGTTTAAGTGAAATTGTTAATAATTTTTTGGAGGTATAAAAATGAGCAAAAAGTTTGTTTACCTTTTCAAAGAGGGTAACGCAACAATGCGTGAACTCCTTGGTGGTAAGGGTGCTAACCTTGCTGAGATGACAAGTCTCGGTCTTCCAGTTCCTCAGGGCTTCACAGTTACAACAGAAGCTTGTACACAGTACTATGAGGATGGCAGAAAAATCAATGATGACATTCAGGCAGAAATCATGGAGTACATCGACAAGATGGAAGAAATCACTGGCAAAAAATTCGGTGATAAAGAAAACCCACTCCTTGTTTCAGTTCGTTCAGGTGCTCGTGCATCAATGCCAGGTATGATGGATACAATCCTTAACCTTGGTCTTAACGAAGAAGTTGTTGAAGTTATGGCTGCAAAGTCAGGCAACGCTCGTTGGGCTTATGACTGCTACAGAAGATTTATCCAGATGTATTCTGACGTTGTTATGGAAGTTGGTAAGAAATACTTTGAAGAACTTATCGACGAAATGAAAGAGGACAGAGGCGTAACTCAGGACGTTGAG